>JAHHSQ010000013.1 GCA_020025135.1 Pectinatus sp. | reverse complement strand
GTCGCTGGAATAGTAGCAGTATAATCGACGCCTTCTTTAGCTGCCTTAACAGCCATTTGCAAGCATTGGTACAGAGTTTTATCCGCTGATTGCTCGGGCAAAAAGCACTGATAAACTGGATAAATCACATCCAACATAGTCTTTGCTCCACATTGCACTCTACCGCGCTTTTCAATACCATGCACCGCTGCTTGTAACAATCTTTCCACTCCACTGACGTTGAATTTTGTATCCTCTGTACAAGCACTCGAAGCGCGCAAAAAGGCAGTTGCATATAACGGCCCTGAAGCACCGCCGATATTTTCGGCAAAAGCTACGCCAACAAGGTGCAATAGTTCCTGTGGATTTTCACTTTCGCTTTCATCTAATGCCTCCAAGGCTGCTTTAAATCCGCGAGACATATTCGTGCCATGGTCTCCATCACCGATAACATCAAGTTGATTTAAAAAATCACGATTTTTTATAATTTCTGTTGCAATATAACTAAAAGCTTCTCTAAACCGTGTCAAGCCACTTCCTCCTAATAACTTATTATCAATAAATCAGATTACCCATTTTTAGCAAAATGGAAACAGAGAAATACCCCCTTCTCCTGATTCCATTTTAGTAAAAATATAATACTAAAACCATTTACTTTATCTCTGCCACCTGAGGCGCAGTCAATTCGTCTGGCCAATTATCGATACTACCCAAATCATACACATCAGTATAACCCATTTCTAATAACTTTAAAGCCGCAATTTTACTACGATGTCCACTGCGACAATAAACGACAATGCAATCATCTTTTTCAAGAATTCCCATTGCCTTTTGCTCCACAATATCATAGGGAAGCAAAACCGCTCCCACGATATGCCCCGCTTCATATTCTTCCAGCGTTCTGACATCTAACAAAATAGCCTTTTTGTCGTGCAACAAATTCTTAGTTTGCTCGGCATCTACAACATTATAGCCTGCCATAAACTGTTCCCCCTGTCTTTAAAAAATATGGAGAAAAACCAAAATACCGTAGCTACTCACATCAGCTACGGCATCAGCTATTATTTTGAAAGGCTCACAAACGAACCTTCTTTTTTCTTGGTGGAGATGAGGAGAATCGAACTCCTGTCCGAAAGCATTGTAACATGAGCTTCTCCGAGTACAGTCTACTTTTATAATTTCAAAGTCTGACTAAAAAATAAACAAAATCGTCGACTTCTATCCCTAATTTATTCTTCAGCGACCAGCGGGCAGTAGTCACTGCCTATCCCACGTTGTACCTCTGCAATTTCCTGTGGGAGCAGAAATCACGAGGTTAGCATTAAGCTGCTAAAGCGTAATCTTCGTTTGCTTTTATATTTAATAAAAGTTTCACCTTACTAACGGGGTGATGACCCCCCGACTCGCTACTCATATCCCATCTACTCCCGTCGAGACCATTACATCCCCAAGAGTGAATACATACTTCATGACCATTATAGGTCTTTTAGCTATATTTAGCAAGTATTTTCAAACAATTTTCTCTGCTAGATTTATAACTTCTAATCTGCTAAACTTATTGCATAAATATTTTTTATTATTTAATTTTTATAAGGAGGCTTTTAATTTGAAACGCACCGCTAAACTATCTCTTTTGAGCATTTCGCTCTTTCTTTGCACTATTTTATGTTCTTTTACAACAACGGCAACTGCTACACCGCGTTCCATACCCTTAGAAAACAAATTATTCGCCATCAGTTGGTATTAAAATTCTGCTGAAATGAAAGCCCTCTATCTTCAAGGTTACAATGCCACTACAGAACGCCTAAGCATGGATTTAAAACAACCACACGCTAAAAAACCGGCCATCATTTTGGATTTAGATGAAACAGTTTTAGATAATTCTCCTTTTTGGGCTTATACCATGCTCCATAATATTCCTCTACCACAGGCTTGGTATAACAAAGCTTGGAGCGAATGGGTAAATTATGAAAAGGCTCAAGCTGTACCTGGCGCTAAAAAGTTCCTAGACTACGCCAATTCTCGCGGTGTAGAAATTTTTTACGTTTCTGACCGTTCTGAAAGTCAAATTGCCGCGACCATCAAAACTTTAAAATACAACAAGATTCCTCAAGCTATACCTAGCCACATGCTGTTCCGCCAAAAAGGCATGCATGGCAAGACCGGTCGTTTCGCTGAACTAGAAAAGAAATATAATGTCCTTATGTACTTCGGCGACAATTTAGGCGACTTTCTACCTATTTTTCACCTCTCTCTCGCTCAACGCGATACCCTAGTTCAAAAATATGCTGCTGATTTTGGCACTCGCTTTATTATTTTCCCCAACCCAATATATGGCAGCTGGGAAAATGCAGCTTATCACTATCAATATAAATTGAACTATTCTCAACGCCAAGAACAATTACTAAAGGAATTGAAGGTATTCAATCCTCAGAAAATGTCTGTATCTCCAGCAGCCTAAAATAACTTTGGCAAAATAAAATATAGTTAATCAATTATCGCCAATAGGTGCTGAAAAAATATCAATATGAGGCTGAAAGTCTTCTCCATATACGGAAAACTTTCGGCCTTTTTTATAACCTTTTTTCTCAGCAATAGCAATAATTTCCATTTTATCTTTATCTGCTTAAATTCTAATTTTTCAATTAACTGATATTTCACTCTTCAAATATAGGCTGATAAGTAGTATACTAAAATCTATATTGTTTTATAAATTACACTTATACATTAATTTAACATCCAATTGAGTTCTAGTACGACATAATATTAAATAAATGAGGGATATTTATGGCAGAAATGAATAATAATTCATCATCTAATTTTATCTATAACTTAATCAACGAAGATTTACAAGAAGGAAAATACGCAGATGGCATTCACACCCGCTTTCCACCAGAACCAAACGGCTATTTGCATATCGGTCATGCCAAGTCCATCTGTTTGAATTTTGGCATTGCCAAAGATTATGACGGTTTGTGCAACTTGCGTTTTGACGATACCAATCCAATAAAAGAAGATATCGAATACATTAATTCTATTCAAGAAGATGTCAAATGGCTTGGTTTTTCTTGGGATAAACGTATGTTTTTCACCTCAGACTATTTTGAACAATTATACGATTTTGCTGTACGCCTAATTAAAGACGGTAAAGCCTATGTCTGCGACCTCACTGCTGACCAAATTAGAGAATATCGTGGCACTCTTACAGAACCAGGCAAGGAAAGTCCTTATCGCAATCGCTCCATAGAAGAAAATTTATTGCTCTTCACCCAAATGCGGGAGGGCAAATTTGCCGATGGAGAAAAAGTTTTGCGCGTTAAAATTGACATGAGTTCCCCCAATATCACCATGCGTGACCCTGTAATTTATCGCATTTCTCATACTACTCATCACCGCACGGGGGACACCTGGTGTATCTATCCAATGTACGACTTTGCCCACCCTCTTTCTGATGCCATCGAAGGCATCACGCACTCTATCTGCACACTAGAATTTGAGGAACATCGTCCATTTTACGACTGGCTCTTAGAAAACTGTGGTTTTGACAAATACACTCGACCAAAACAAATTGAATTTGCCCGCCTCAACATCACCAATACCGTGATGAGCAAGAGAAAGTTGCGCCAGTTGGTAGAAAATCACATTGTCAGCGGTTGGGACGACCCCCGCATGCCAACTATATCAGGCTTTCGCCGGCTCGGTTATACACCGGAATCAATTCGTCACTTCTGCCGAGAAATCGGTGTAGCCAAGAGCAATAGCTTAGTGGACATCGCCATGTTAGAACATTGTGTCAGAGAAGACTTAAACAAAGTAGCAACCCGCGTCATGGCCGTATTAAAACCTTTGAAGGTAACCATCACGAATTATCCCAAAGATAAATGCGAATACTTCCTCGCTCAGGATTTACCAACAGATAATGCCTGTCACTATATACCATTCAGTAGAGAAATTTACATCGAACAAGATGACTTTATGGAAGAAGCCCCCAAAAAATTCTTCCGCTTAAAACCTGGTGGAGAAGTGCGTTTAAAATACGCCTATATCATAAAATGTGAAGAGGTCATTAAAGATGTCGCTGGCAATGTTATCGAATTAAAATGTACTTATGACCCGACCTCCCACAAAGGCGGAGCAACTGCTAACCGCAAAATCAAAGGAACGCTGCACTGGGTATCAGTACCACATGCCCTCAATGCTGAAGTGCGCCTCTACGATTATTTGTTAAATGAAACTGAAGAAGCCAGCGACAAAGATTTTCTTGAACGGATTAACCCCCATTCGTTAGAAATCTTAAATAACTGCAAGGTAGAACCTTCTCTGTATTATGCTGCTCAAGGCAGTAAATATCAATTTTTGCGTACCGGTTATTTCTGTGTGGACAAAGACAGCGAACCGGGAAAATTGATTTTCAACCGTACAGTTGGCCTCAGAGACAGCTGGACCAAAATCTGTCAAAAAAAATAACATCTATTGCTCAATCGCTCGGCTTATGAAACTAAAAGCCGAGCGAAATATGGGAAAGGAAAAGCTATTGCCAAATTGAAGTTTTCCTTTAGAGCAATAGCAGTCAAAACTATGTTTGGAGATAAAGCGGTCTTAGCCTTAATAATTTTTGTCTTTACCTATATAATAATCATTTCCGAAAAAGTTCAACGCACCATCATTGCCCTCTTTGGTGCCATGCTTATGATTGCTTGCGGAATTCTTTCACAAAAAGCAGCCATTCATCACATCGACTTTAACACCATCGGCCTGCTGATTGGAATGATGATAATTGTCAATATCACTTCTGAGACCGGTTTATTCAATTTCTTGGCTATTTGGTCCGTAAAAAAAGTAAAAGCAGGCCCTGTAAAATTGCTCTTTGCCTTGGCTGCCCTAACAGGTCTCTGTTCTGCCTTCCTAGACAATGTCACCACGGTATTATTAACAGTTCCTATCACTTTTGCCATCACTAATAAGTTGAAGTTACCAGTCTACCCATATTTGGTCGCGCAAATCTTAGCTGCTAATATTGGCGGTACGGCTACTTTAATCGGCGACCCCCCCAATATCATGATTGGTAGTGCCGTAAAAGGGTTCGATTTTATGACCTTTTTAACCAATTTGACTGATATCTGCACCTTTATTTTCCTAGTGACCACATCAATAATTGTCTTCATCTACCGTAAGGAATTGCACGCGCCACAAGAATTAAAGGATGAAGTCATGTCGTTAGATGCCAAATCCTATTTAGTCAATATTCCACTGATGAAAAAATGCCTCGGCGTGCTATTCTTGACCATCATTACCTTTATGCTTCACTCCGTATTGGGCTTAGAAAGTGCTAGTGTGGCAATGGGGGGCGCAAGCATTCTCATGCTTTTAACTATGTACAATCGCGAAAAGGCTTTAAGTGAAATCTTGGGAAAATTAGAATGGTTAGCCATTTTCTTCTTTGTCGGTCTCTTTATCCTCGTTGGTGGCTTGGTAGAAACTGGCGTCATTCACATGTTCGCGACCAAAATGATGGAATTAACTCATGGCAATGTGAAAATTGCCTCTTTCCTCATTCTTTGGGTCAGTGCTTTGGCTTCTGCCTTCATTGATAATATCCCTTTCGTGGCTACCATGATTCCCCTTATCCACAATATGGGAGCAATGGGCATGACACACTTAGAACCACTTTGGTGGGCTCTATCACTCGGTGCTTGTCTCGGTGGGAATGGTACTATTGTAGGGGCCAGTGCCAATGTCGTCGTTGTCGGTATGGCTGAAAAACACGGCCGACCAATAAAATTCCTCGAGTTTATGAAAATTGCCTTTCCCTTGATGATTTTATCTATCGTACTTTGTACTATTTATATCTATGTAAAATATTTTATTTTCTAAATTTTTTTAAAAAAACCTCTTTTCAAAAGAGAAATTTTGTTATAGAATGTTATAGGCATTTTAACACAATATTTCTGGAAAGAGGTTGATATTTTTGACTACCGCTGTAAAGAAAGAGCATCATAATTACGCAGAGGGAGAGAAAGGCTACCATATCAAAAGCTTAATTGCCGCTACATTGGGCTATGCAGCTGATGGTATGGATATGTTCTTTCTCTCTTTTGTTTTAGTATTTATCATTCACGAATTTCATCTCACTCCTTTGGAAGCAGGCGATTTAACCTTAGCAACGACTACAGGTATTTGGCTTGGTTCCTATTTTTTTGGCTGGTTAGCGGATATAATTGGTCGTGTTAAGGTCTTATCAATAACCATTCTCCTCTATTCGCTAGCAACTGCAACCATCTATTGCGTCGATAATTACACAATGCTCCTTCTTTTGCGGGCCTTAGTAGGTCTCGGCATCGGTGGTGAATTCGGTATCGGCATGACCATCGTCACTGAAACATGGTCGAGTGATATGCGGGCAAGAGCAACTTCTTGGGTTTCTCTCGGTTGGCAGCTCGGAGTCCTCGCCGCCTCCTTCCTAGCCGCTATTGTCGTTCCTTCCTTCGGTTGGCGCGCTGTCTTTCTTATTGGCCTTTTACCAGCTGGTATCGCCGTTTACTCTCGCTTGACCCTAAAAGAGCCGGCCATTTTCCTACAAAGAAGAAAATTCATCGCTGATTTACGAGAAAAAGCACGCCAAAACAACTTAACCGCTGAAGAAAAAGTGGCCTTCAGCAAAATCGGCGGTTCACCAGTATCGACTCTATTCAAAGACAAAAAAACTTGCTGCACTACGCTCGGACTTCTCGTCATGTGCTTTGTACAAAATTTTGGCTACTATGCCATCTTTAGTTGGATGCCTGCCGTCTTAGCGGAAAAATACGGTTATACACTCTCTAAAGCGAGTGCCTGGATGACCATTTCTATTACCGGTATGTTAATCGGCATCACGGTATTCGGCATTCTAGCCGATAAAATTGGTCGCAAAAAAACCTTTGCCCTCTGGTACATTGCTGGCACAATCTACTGTATTCTTTACTTCTTCTGTTTCACTAGTGAAACAGCTCTCCTCTGGGGCAGTTCACTCCTAGGCTTGACAGTCAATGGTATGATGGGCGGTTATGGTGCCATCTTAGCTGAAAATTACCCTTCAGAAGCACGTTCTACGGCAGAAAACTTCATCTTTGGTACTGGTCGCGGTTTAGCTGGATTTGGACCAGCATTGATTGGTTGGTTAGCCACGGGTAGTAGTTTATACAGTGCCATGAGCCTTATTTTCATCATCTATCCACTTGCCCTTGTCGCTATGATTTTCTTAGTACCAGAGACGAAAGACAAAAAAATTTGCTGAGAACCTACCCAAATAAATAGAAATAAAAAATCTTCTTCCGAAGAAGAAGATTTTTTATTTCTATTTGTCAATATTTCAACGTGTAGCTAAAGTTAATGGGCTCTGCAAATTATTGCAAGCCATAACCACGCCAGTTTTATTAGCGATAGAGCCAACTATCTTACCACTATTTATGCTTTGGTAATAACCAAAATGATTTTTCAATAAGGTATATTCAAAGAAAGCTGGTCCACCAGAGCGCAATAAAACTAAATTCTTCGGATATTTGTTCTTCGGAGAATTATCTACCAAAAATACCGATTGGGCAATTATATTATCAAAAGATTGTACTGGTTGCATCGTTTTGCCATTAATTAGGAGAATTGCCGAACCTGCTTTACCATTTAATTGCGGACCAGTTACTAGTACCACGATATCGCGTACATCTTTGTTATAAATATGAACATAATTATAACAATATCTCGTCTGTGCCCACAAACGCTTAGGTACATTATAGTAATAAGCTAGAGTCAATGCTAATTCTTTATTCGGCGCTTGTTCCGGTTTTAGCACCTGCATATTTCCTGGCACCAAGATACCTCGTCCTAAGCTAATCGTACTCACACTGACGACACTGGAAAAGGAGCTGATATTCTGCTGTACGGGAACCTTATTCATAGAAACTGGCTCTGCTGGAGCAGCAGACACTAAACCATTTACTCCCATTCCCATGGCTAACAACAAACCCAAGAAGACTTTCTTCTTATTTTTCATGCTATCATCTCCATTATAAAATTTTACTTCACGACTATTATACCACTTTTTATTATATATATCATCGCCACAAGGACAGGTTAAAATTATCCTCAAAATTATTTTTTTGTCAAGAATATGGCTAAATTAGCTACTCTCAATCGCTTAATAAGCAAAATATTCTGTCTTTTTGTAGCAAAAGAAAAGGCAGCCCATCGGCTGCCAGCTCTATTATTCTGCGTAAACACTGATTTGTCTTTTATAACGACCAACGCGTTCAAACGCAACTTTGCCGTCAATCTTAGCGAACAAAGTATCATCTTTACCGATACCAACGTTCTTACCAGGATGAAAATGAGTTCCTCTCTGGCGAACCAAAATGCTACCAGCGGTAACAACTGTACCAGCCTGTTCCTTTACACCAAGGCGTTTAGCTTCGCTATCACGACCGTTGCGAGTACTACTAACCCCTTTTTTATGTGCAAAAAGTTGTAAATTGAAATTTAACATGATTTCCCCTCCTTGCCATCTACATCACAAACTTTATTTATCACGCGAACATATTCCGGATAACTCTGACCAATCATCTCAAAGCCAGTTACAGCTACCGAAAAAATAGCCTCTGTCAATTCTGTCGGCTCAATATCACACAGAGCGACAGACAATGTACCATCCTCATCGCCTTGTTCGTACTGGACATTCTCTTCTGGTAAAAGCTTCAACAATGCTCCAACCGTAGCCTGTGCCAAAGCAGATAATCCTGCACAGACTATGTCTGTACCAGCTTCACTGTAACCAGCATGACCCTTCAGGTCTAAAGCTACAACTTTCCCCTGATGGCGAAGAATCTTAACAATGGTCATTATTGTTCAATTTTTTCAATTACTAATTTGGTGAAAGGTTGACGATGGCCCTGACGACGGCGATAATTTGATTTTGCTTTGTATTTAAAAATCAAAATCTTCTTAGCCTTGCCCTGTTTTTCTACTTTTGCAGTAACTTTCGCATTTTCTACCAACGGAGTTCCAATAGTAGCTTTGCCATCATGCACAATGGTTAAAACTTTGTCAAAAACAACAGTTTCACCTTCTGCACAATCAATTTTTTCAACTACAACAGTATCTCCTTCAGCAACGCGATACTGTTTTCCACCTGTTTCAAAAATAGCGTACATTGATATTACACCTACCTCTTAATAAACTCGCCGATTACGGTTAGCTATAGCTATTAAACCTCACCGTGCGGTTGATGAATTAAAAAATTCACGCTCTGATATGATAGCACAAGTCTATACCAGTGTCAATTTTTTTATTTTGTCTTGAACATAGTTCACACACAAAAAATATCTCTTTCCTTAAATATAGTTTCTTTTTTCTTTTTATAAAATCGACTATTTTCTCAATTTGAGGAGCAAATAGCAATATTTCGCTCTATATATACTCTCCACCTATTTGTATGTGTTTTTTTCATATTTTTACATAAAAATGAAATTTATCTTGCATAAATTGAACTTTTCTGAAAAAATAAGAAGGAGTATAATATTAAATATTAGACAATTCTTCTCTTTTTTCCAAAACGATACTGTTAGAATTCACTTTTTCTGACGACTAGTTTATACATATATATATATATCTAGGCAGAGAGAAGAATACACTAAATAATGTCTTACTCTGACGCACGCCACAACGTGGTAGGCGTTAAAAACTAACTCATCATAAAGAAGGGAAGATGTTTTCAGTGAAAAACAACACATTTACAGCTACTGACCTTTTAGCAGGCGCTCGCATGGTTCATTACAATTTAAGCACCCCAGAATTGATAGAAAATGCTGTCAAGAACTGCGAAGGTTACCTCTCCGATAAAGGCGCTTTCTGCGTTTATACAGGTAAATACACGGGACGCTCTCCGAAAGACCGCTTTATCGTCGACACTCCTGCTGTACATGACAAAATTAGTTGGTCCAATAATAAACCTTGTACGGTGGAAACCTTTTCTCGTCTTTATAACAAAATAAAAGCTTTCTGCAAAAATCATCGTCTCTATGTCAGCGATAATTTCGTCGGTGCAGATAAAGCTCACCAATTACAGGTAAAATGTATCAATGAGTTTGCTTCTCAGCACCTCTTCTTAAAGAATCTCTTCATCACCCCAGAAACAGTTCCCCAAACACCCGCTGACTTCACTTTGGTATGTTGCCCAAGTGTCACTGCCAATCCAAAAGAAGATGGTGTAAATTCTGAAGCCTTCATCATTATCAACTTCGATGAAAAAATCGTTCTCATCGGTGGCAGCAGATACTGTGGTGAAATGAAGAAATCTATTTTCTCGGTCATGAATTACATCTTGCCACAAAAGGGAATTTTATCCATGCATTGTTCTGCCAATGTCGGTACAGACGGAAAAACTGCCATCTTCTTTGGCCTCAGCGGTACGGGAAAAACTACGCTCTCAGCTGACCCCAATCGCAAATTAATTGGCGATGACGAACATGGTTGGAGTGAAAACGGTATCTTTAATATTGAAGGTGGGTGCTACGCAAAATGCATTCGTCTCCATCCAGAAAACGAGCCGCAAATTTTTGGAGCAATTCGTTATGGCACCATTTTAGAAAATGTCGTGTTAGCACCAGTTACTCGCACACCTGACTACGATGACAGTAAGTATACAGAAAATACCCGTGCTGCCTATCCATTAGATTATATTCCCAATGCCTTACAACCGAGTATTGCCGGACATCCAAATGCTATCATCTTCTTGACTGCGGATGCTTTTGGCGTTTTGCCACCAATTTCTCGTCTAGACAGCAAGCAAGCTATGTACCATTTCCTCTCTGGCTATACCAGTAAAGTAGCTGGAACAGAAAGAGGTATTACTGAACCGCAGGCTACGTTCTCCATCGGCTTTGGAGAACCTTTCTTGCCACTCTCTCCACTAAGATATGCTAGATTATTAGAAGAAAAAATTAAAAAACACAATACCAAAGTTTATCTCGTAAATACCGGTTGGACTGGTGGCCCCTTTGGCGTCGGCTCCAGAATGAAGTTAAAATTTACTCGCGCCATGGTTACAGCAGCCTTAAACGGCACCTTGGACAATGTTAAATGGCAAAAAGACCCTCTCTTCCAATTAGAAATCCCCATGGAATGCCCAGATGTACCGAGTGATATTTTAGCTCCTATGAACACTTGGAAAGATAAAGATGCCTACAAAAAACAAGCTCAAAAATTAATTTCTCTCTTCCATAAAAATGTCCAACGCTTCCACGGAGAGATAGATGATGATATAATAAATGCAGGACCTAAATTAGATTAATTTTCATATTCTCAAATAATTAAGGTATTCTATGTTTTCATAGAATACCTTTTTCAAACGAAAAAGTGAGGAACGCATTTGGAAAGACTACAAAAATATTTGGCCGCTTGCGGTGTAGCTTCGCGACGAGCCGCCGAAAATCTCATTCTAGAGGGAAAAGTAACCGTCAATGGCCTAACGGTCAAAACACTGGGGACAAAAGTAAACCCTGAGCGCGATACAGTTCGTTACCTAGGTAAGATTGTGCGCAAAGAAACAAATTACGTCTATTTTCTCTTAAATAAACCGAAAGGATATATTTCTACGGTAAAAGACGAACGAGGCAGAAAAACAGTTTTAGATTTGTTACCTCATATTTCAGAACGTATCTTTCCCGTTGGTCGTCTTGATAACGCCACAGAGGGACTGCTTCTCTTGACCAATGATGGAGAACTCACTCAATTATTATTACACCCCAAGTTCGGCATCAATAAGACTTATCGAGCCTTAGTAGACGGTATCGTCCCTAAAAATGTCTTGCAAGATTTAGCCTCTGGTATTATGTTAGAGGATGGATTGACTGCTCCAGCCACCATTGAAATCTTAGAATACGATTTGCAAAATAAGCGGACAAAGTTAGATATCACTATCTCAGAAGGTCGCAACAGACAAGTACGCCGCATGTTTGAAGCCATCAAACACCCTGTCATCAATTTAAAACGCATCCGCTTCGCCACTCTCAATTTGAAGGGAGTAGCGCGCGGAAAGTTTCGCCCTCTCAAGGCCCAAGAAGTGAGCCAATTAAAAAAATTAGCCAATGGCGATGCCGAAGCATTTTCCTAAAATATTTTTCCATACAAATTCGAGGTTAAAATGGACGATTTGAAAAAACTCATTATCATCGGCGGTGGACCAGCAGGTGTTTTGGCTGCCCTTACGGCAGCAAAACAGGGAATTGCGGTTACATTGCTAGAAAAAAATAGCGATATCGGGAAAAAATGGCGCATCACTGGTAAGGGACGTTGCAATATAACCAATGTAGCGCCATTAGAAGAATTCATGCGCCATATCCCTGGAAATAGTCGCTTTTTATTTAGTGCTTTCCACAATTTTTTCAACCAAGATATCATCAATTTACTAGAGAAACTCGGAGTTCCCACTAAAGTGGAAAGGGGCGGACGTGTATTCCCAGTAAGCGATAAGGCCAGCGATGTTACTACTGCCTTTAAAAGAGCTTTACTAGATGCCCATGTCGATATCATCTTTAATTGCGATATCCAAAAACTTATTGTCGACGGTACCTCTATCGTAGCTGCCGTCACTGCTGACGGTAAAATGTTTAAAGGGGATGCCTTCATTTTAGCTACTGGTGGAGCTACTTACCCTCTCACCGGCTCCGACGGCGCCGGTGTACAGATGGCTAAAAAACTAGGGCACACTATCACGCCATTATTGCCATCTTTAATACCTCTGCAAAGTGATGCCTATTGGATACAAGATTTACATGGTCTCTCTTTAAAAAACGTCGCCTTAACCGTTTTTACAGATGATAAAAAAAGTGCCCAAATGTTTGGCGAGATGATGTTTACCCATTATGGTGTCACAGGCCCTATTGTCCTCTCACTCAGCCGCGACATTGCTCAAGCCCTTGCCCATAAGAAAAAAATCTATTTATCACTCAATCTTAAACCAGCACTAGATGCTGGAAAATTAGACGCTCGTCTCCAGCGTGACCTCAAAAAATACGCCAATAAACGCATCAACAATGCCCTCTGCGACCTATTACCGCACCGCCTCATTCCGGTAATCACCGATTTGGCATTTATAGATGAGGAAACACCCGCCCATTCTATTACCAAAATAGAAAGACATAAATTAGTAGAAGTACTACAAAATTTAACTTTTGACATTACTTCTACCAGACCTTTAGCAGAGGGAATAATTACTGTCGGTGGTATCAATATCAAAGAGGTAAATGCTTCCACCATGCAATCCAAGTTTTATGCCAATCTCTTCTTCGCCGGAGAGATATTGGATGTAGATGGTTATACCGGCGGATTTAATTTGCAAATCGCTTTCTCAACTGGCTATACTGCCGGTTTAAAAAGTCGACAATTCTTATCTAAAGAATAACTTTCCATCCACTGCTTACAAAGGAGCTACTATGCCAACATTTCAACCAGCATCTTTTTTAAATGGACAATTACGTATACCAGGGGATAAATCACTATCCCACCGAGCTGCTATTTTCTCAGCCCTCACGTCAGAAAAGGTAGTCATCAAAGACTTTCTCTTTTCTGCTGATTGTCTCTCTACCCTAAATTGTCTCAGCGCCTTAGGAGTAAATTGGCACCGCATTGGAGGCGATGTAGTTTTGCAAGGAGTGGGATTGCATGGCTTTACCTCTCCAAAACTGCCACTAGATGCTGGAAATTCTGGCACAACCGCCCGCCTCTTGTTGGGCATATTAGCAGGACAAAATTTTACCGTCCAAATGAGAGGCGATGCCTCTCTTTCCAAACGGCCCATGGGCCGAGTATTAAAGCCACTTGCTCAGATGGGAGCTAGTTTTACGGCCGTAAATGACAATTTTTTGCCGATAACCAAAGAGGCTACCTTTAGGCCATTATCTGGCCTTCGCTACCAGATGCCGGTAGCCAGTGCACAACTAAAATCAGCTTTGCTTTTAGCAGCACTTTATGCTGATGGTCCTAGCACAATAACGGAACCCAGCCATTCGCGAGACCATACAGAAAGAATGTTACAACTGTTCAATGCCGATATTTCCCGAAATGATACGTGTATTTCCCTCCTACCGCATCGCGAACTTCACGCTCCTACCACGCTACAAATTCCAGCTGACATCAGCTCGGCTGCTTATTGGCTAGTAGCGGCAACCATTATTCCCCATAGCCATATAGAACTTCCTGCAGTGGGCATAAATGAGTATCGCTGTGGCCTCATTTGCGCTCTACAAAAAATGGGAGCCCATATCATTTTGCGCCGCAAAGTATGTATTGACAATGAATGGCAAGCAGATATTACTGTTTCTAGCGCTCAGCTACACGGCATTGACATAGGCAAAGATGATATCCCGCAGCTCATAGATGAAATCCCTATCTTATCTGTAGCAGCCCTGTTTGCTTCTGGTAAAACGCACATTTCAGGGGCAGAAGAATTGCGTTTTAAGGAAAGTGACCGCCTCCACAGTATCGCCAGTGAGTTAAATAAACTAGCTCCTGGAGCGGTAACAGAAACATCTGATGGTCTCATAATTGACCCAAGCATACCTAAACAATGGGCTAGTTGTTCTTCTCACTTAGACCACCGCATCGCCATGTCCCTCATCATTGCCATGGCTGCTGGTCGAGGAGGAGAATTAGACGAAATTGCTTCCATAGATATTTCCTACCCTCAATTTTTAAATGATTTCACCCAACTAGCCTATTATCAATAACATAAACAAAGGAACAAATCGTTATGAAGAAGATAAATATCGCTATTGACGGGCCTGCTGGTGCTGGTAAAAGCACCGTAGCAAAATTATTAGCGGAAAAATTCCATTATACATACATAGACACCGGTGCCATGTACCGCGCCCTTACTTGGCTGGTATTAAAAAAGCACGGTGAAAACAAAGTCACCGCTACTTTAGATTCTCTTTTGCCAACCGTACAAATTGCACTTGTACCTAAATCACAAGGACTACAAGTCTTAGTAAACAATATGGACGTCACAACAGACATTCGCACCCCTGCTGTAACGGCCTTGGTATCACAAGTAGCTCAGTATCCACCAGTGCGCCATAAAATGGTAGAGTTACAACAAAAAATGGCCCAAGAAGGCGGCGTTGTCATGGACGGTCGCGATATTGCTAGTCGCGTTCTTCCTGATGCTGAATTAAAAATTTTTCTCACTGCTTCTGCCGATGAAAGAGCCAAACGCCGTTTGCAAGACCTCAACAAAGATGGATACACGGTGTCCATAGAAACATTAAAACAGGAAATTATCGCTCGCGACAAAGCTGATTCAGAGCGAAAGATTTCCCCGCTCGTCCAAACACCTGATGCCGTTTTAGTCGATACCACGGCTTTATCTTTACCTGATGTCATAAAAAAAATATCGGCATTAGCACAAGAAAAAATATCATCTTAATTTACTGGAGGTGCAATTTTGCGTTTCTCTTACAAATGTTGGCACTTTCTCTTTCACACTTTATATACTAAGCTACTGTTGGCAAAAGGATTTCAACCAGAAAATGTCCCTTTAGAAGGTGGCGTCATCTTAGCACCTAATCACCTGAGCAATTGGGACCCCATGCTGGTTAGTTGTTTTTTAAAACGAGAAGTCGGGTATATGGCCAAAGAAGAACTATTTCGCGTTCCATTGTTAGGGCCTTTTTTGCGCTACTATAATTCCTTTCCGGTACGCCGATTTGGTTTAGATAGAACAGCCATTCGTTTGGCAATAAATAAACTAAAAAGTGGCGAGTGTGTCGGCATCTTTCCAGAGGGGCATCGCAGTCCAGATGGCAACTTACAAAAAGGCTCACCTGGCGTAGCCCTTATTGCCGCTAAAGCACAAGTTCCTATCGTACCAATTGCCATCATTAACACCAATAATGTTTCTGCCCATTTTCCCCCTAATATCAAAGTGCTCTACGGAAAACCGATTCCACCTCCGCCCTTACACATGGATAAAAATACGGCTAATTTATTTACACAAAATATCATGCAGGAAATACAAAATTTGCTAAACGAGCTGAAAAAGTATTAATTACCCTTAAATAAAAGCTAAAAATCTGTTATAATATGAAGGTATGGTCGGTGAATATATTTTTTCCGTCTATTATCGCCTTTGGCAAAATTAATGTCCTTTTAGATAGGACACAAAATATCTAAAATACCGTCTTGCTTAGGCAAGATATAAAGAAGGTCTTCATGGAAATAATATTAGCAAAACATTTAGGCTTCTGTTACGGCGTTAAACGGGCAATAAAAATGGCCCGCGCGGAAGGAAAATGTTTTACCTTAGGACCAATTATCCACAATCCGCAGATGGTTGCTCAACTCGCCACAGAGGGAGTAGGCACTATCAATAATTTGAGTGAATTGTCCTCTGGAACAGTGATAATCCGCTCACACGGTGTAGGTCCTGAAGTGTATGCAGAGGCCGAAACCAAGCACTTGAACTTGGTCGATGCCACTTGTCCTTTCGTCAAAAAAGCCCAATTATCTGCTCATGAATTAGTCAAGGAAGGATATTTCGTCGTCATTATCGGCGAAAAAAGACACCCGGAAGTCAAAAGCATCCTCGAATGGTCTGAACAACATGCCGTCGTCATTGAATCCGTAGAGGAAGCACAAAAATTATCATCCTATCCGCGCATAGGAATAGTTGCGCAAACAACTTTTTCTCACGCTAGATTTAAAGAAATCGTCGATATCCTACTAGATAAAGCTCCCGAATTAAAAATAGTCCGCACAATATGTACGGCTACTGACCAAAGGCAGTCGGCAGCAGCTGAACTAGCAGCTCAGGTAGATATGATGTTAGTTATCGGTGGCAGAAATAGCGCGAACACCACGCGACTTGCTCATCTCTGTGCCGAAAAATGTCCTACTCATCATATTGAAACTGCTGATGAATTACAGAATATCTGGTTTAAAAATATAAATAGAATTGGTATTACAGCAGGTGCTTCTACGCCTGACTGGATTATCCAGGAGGTATATACAAAGTGCATGAACATGAACAAGAGCAAAGCATGAATGACTTATTAGAACAGTATAGTGGAGATAACTTTACTGAAGGAGAGATAATTAAGGGGTTAGTAATCAGCGTTGACCGCGACAATGCTTATGTCGATGTCGGCTATAAACAGGAAATTCCTATTTCTCGCCGTGAATTAGCTTATCCCGCTCCCGAAGATGCCAATGATGTAGTAAAAAAGAACGACGAAATTGAAGTCCTCATTGTTCGCATAGGTGGTGAAAATGGTCTCTTCCTCTCTAAGCGCCGTGCTGAAGAATCTGCTGCTTGGAAGAAAGCGGAAGCTCTACATGCTGATAAAGAAATCTTCACCGTCAAAGTTACTAAAGCTATTAACGGTGGCCTTCTCGTATCTATGTTCGGTATCCGTGGCTTTATTCCAACCTCCCATGTGGATACTCATTACATCCGTGACCTATCCGAATATGTCGGTAAAGAACTTGCTGTCCAAATAATTGAAATCGACCCGAAAAAACAGCGTCTCATTCTTTCTCATCGCTTGCCACTAGAAGCAGAACAAGCTAAGAAGAGAGCTGAAATTTTAGCTAATTTACAGGTCGGTGACCGGAAACATGGCGTAGTAAAACGTCTCGTCAGCTATGGTGCTTTCGTCGATATCGGTGGTGTTGATGGCTTGGTCTACATCTCAGACATTGCTTGGGAAAGAGTAAATAATCCAGCTGATTTCCTCAAAGTTGGCCAAGAGGTCGAAGTCATCGTCAAATCTATTGAAGAAGATGGCAATCGCATTGGTTTGAGTATTAAGGACACTACTGAAAACCCTTGGTTTGCTAAAATTGCCAAATATAACTGTGGCGATATCGTCACGGGCAAAATCGTAAAATTAACTAAGTTCGGTGCTTTCTTGGAATTAGAACCACATTTAGATGGTCTGATTCACAATAGCGAATTAGCTGATAAACATATCAATAGACCAGAAGAAGTTGTTAAGGTCGGAGAAACTGTCTCTGCCAAGATTATTTCTATTAACCAAGAAAAACACAAAATAGGTCTGAGCATTAAAGCCATCAAAGCTGACGAAGAACAAAAGGATTTTGAAGCTTACCAAAAAGCGCAAGCTGAACAGACTGAAAAAGAGGATTGAAATATTTAATATCCTGGTGTAACATAGTTATTACAGTATATAGAAAGAGTAATGTATTCAAAATACATTACTCTTTATTTTATTGTATAACAATGCTTAGCGGGAAATGCTCCTAACCGCTAAATTTTCTCCCACCAATTTTAAAAGAAAGGAATATTGCCTTCTTGGCAATAAATGACAATCCGCTATGCAAGGTAATGAAATTATTAATGTGTTTCCCGACAGTATTGCCGATGAACTGGGATTGGTAAAAGGAGATAAGGTCATTTCTATAAACGGCAAGAAATTGTCGGACATTATCGATGTCAGCTTTGCCTTCGCCGATGAAGAAATAGAACTCTTAATAGAACATGCCGACGGCTCTCAAGAGATATACGAATTTGACAAAGATTACGACGAAGAATTAGGGGTAGAGTTTTCTTCTGCCGTTTTCAATGGAATCAGGAGCTGTGCCAACAACTGTTATTTCTGCTTCGTCGCCCAAATCGCCCCCCATATGCGCGATACTTTACATATCAAAGATGATGATTATCGCCTCTCTTTCCTCTACGGCAATTTCATCACTTTAACCAATATGGGGCCACGCGATTTTAAGCGCCTACATGACCTTCATCTATCGCCGATTTACGTCTCTATTCACGCCACCAATCCAGTTTTACGAGCAGAAATGATGCAAAATAAAAGGGCTGCTCTGCTCGAAGAACAATTAGACGAACTAGACCGCCTCGGTATCGATTATCACACTCAGGTAGTTTTGTGTCCCCACCTGAATGATGGGGATGAATTGGAGAGAACCATAAGTGACATTGCCAAACGTCGCCCCCATGCTTTGAGCATGGCCATTGTACCAGTTGGTCTCACGAAATTCCGCGATAAAAATAAATGTTATCCTCTCGAAACTTTTGACAAGGAGGGAGCTCTGCGCACCATTAAACAGGTGGAAGCCTGGCAAAAACGTTTTAGAAAAGCAGAGGGTTTTTCCTTCCTCTATCTCAGCGATGAGTTTTACTCTCTAGCAGAATACCCTGTGCCACCCACAGAGGTCTACGATGGATTTCCGCAACTGAGTAATGGCATTGGCTTGACGCGCAGTTTTATCGATTCTTGGCAGGAAGCTAAGGCACTTTTCCCGCCAGATAAATTTAAATATGAACATCCGCTTCATCTCACCATTATTTGTGGCATGTCCCCTCGCTATACTTTGCAAACACTAATTGATACTATTAATATTCCCAATTTACACATCAAACTCTTACCGGTAAAAAATGATTATTTTGGCAACACTGTCACCGTGTCAGGTCTCCTTACTGGAAAGGATATCTTAAGCGCTCTCCAAGTCGAAAATACCAATATTTGCGATGGTGTCATCATTCCTGGAGTGGCCCTTAGAACTGGTGAGGATATTTTTCTCGATGATATGTCTTTGGGCGAACTTGTAAAAGCCAGTCGATTGCAAATTAAGGTGGCAGATAATGGTGCTGGTCTTTATAAATTACTGACTACATGGTATGATATAAGTGATGTACGCGACTATAATTCTTACACTTGGCAGAGTAATGCCGCATACACTAAATAAAGGTAGGTGTCCAAACGATGAGTAAACCGATTGTCGCTATTGTCGGCAGACCAAATGTCGGCAAGTCAACTCTATTTAATCAAATAGGGAAAAAGCGCGTTTCTATCGTCCAGGATTTTCCTGGCGTCACGCGTGATAGAATTTACATGGATGCCGAATGGCTCAATCAAGAATTTATTATTATTGATACTGGTGGTATCGAGCTAGAAAGCGAAGATAGTCTGATATCTTCTATGCGAGTACAAGCTAAATTAGCCATCGAAGAAGCAGATAGTATTATTTTTGTTGCCGATGGCCGTTCTGGTATCACCCAAGAAGATGAGAACATCGCTCGCCTCTTGCGCACAGCCAACAAACCAATTATTTTAGCTGTCAATAAAATAGATTCCCCCAAACAAGATTTAGATGTATATGAATTTTACAATCTTGGCCTTGGCGAACCGATTGCCGTTGGTGCTTCTAACGCCCGCAATTTAGGTGATTTATTAGATGCAGTAATTGCTACTTTTTCCGAGCGCGAAATTATCCCCGAGGACAAGGATGAAATTCACATTTCTGTCATTGGTCGACCGAATGTGGGAAAATCATCTCTGGTAAATGCCCTCTTAGGTCAAGAGCGTGTCATCGTCAGCAATATCCCTGGAACAACGCGCGATGCCATCGACACACATTTTATTGATGGCACGACTAAATTCACGCTCATAGACACTGCGGGAATGCGTCGCAAAGCGAAGATTGACCAACCAATAGAGCGCTATAGCGTCATCCGCTCCTTGAAAGCGGTAGACCGCAGTGATGTAGTCCTCATGGTTATCAGCGCCCCTGATGGTGTCACGGAACAGGATAAAAAAATCGCTGGTTATGCTCATGAATCCGGAAAAGGTTGTATCATCATCGTCAATAAATGGGATTTAATCGAAAAGGATGATAAAACGCCACTGCGCTTTACAGAAGAACTGCGTGAGGAATTGGGCTTTTTGCAATACGCGCCTGTACTCTACATTTCTGCCCTAACAAAACAACGCGTTAGCAGAATCCCTGAACTGGTAAAATACGTCGCCGACCAGCAAGCGATGCGCGTTCAAACTAGTATCCTAAACCAGTTGGTTTTAGATGCAGTTTCTATTAATCCACCACCGTCTCACAAAGGCAAGCAGTTAAAAATTTTCTTTATGACCCAAGCGGATATTCAACCGCCAAAATTCATCATTTTCGTCAATGATGTCGAGCTGATGCATTTTTCTTATTTGCGTTTTTTAGAGAACAAGTTGCGAGAAAGTTTTGGCTTTGAAGGAGCGCCGATTCGCCTTATCGTCCGTGGCAGGAAAGATGATGACGACAATTTACCGCCCCGTTCTAAATAATTTTTTTCGTTCCTGATACTGACTAATAATATAGCAACGTACTCAGTTTTATTACTTGATGTAGCGTGCTACAATACAGTAATCAGGCAAGGTGCTTTATACCACTGACCGTCTGTATCTCTGTATGGGTATGGATTTTACCACATCTATTATTTGGCACGGCGTTTCACATTATAGGTTAACATTAGTTACTAAGTTTCGACGAGTCAAAATTAGCGGTAAAAACATACTGTGGACGCATAGTTGCAGGCTTGATGAACTACATCATTTGCTTGAACATGACTTCTTGCTCTCACCTGGCGTGTATGCGAAGGTTTATTGTTTTAGTTAGGTCTTGCGCTTTTGCACCTCCTTTTCTAAAATCTATATTACTTTCAATACAATGGTTATCTTATGCAATATCTGTTAATCAATTGAAAGGAGGCGGTGTGCTTCCTAGTGTGGTTTAGGGATTATAGCACACCGATTTTTATGAATTACTTATACACTATCTTTATCGCTTATCTTATTGGTTCTATCCCATCGGGCTTGATTTTAAGTAAGGCTATTTGGAAAAAAGATTTGAGAAAATACGGTAGCCACAATATCGGCGCTACAAACGCTTGGCGAGTTCTCGGCAAAGAGGCGGGGATAATTATTTTCGCCTTAGATTTTTTAAAAGGGCTTTTAGGCGTTTTCGTTGGTATTTGGTTTTCTACTGGCGCTGTACACAATCCAAATCTCCTAATGCTAGGTGGCATTATGGCCATTGTCGGTCATTCTTACCCTATTTTTCTCTTTTTCCGCGGTGGCAAAAGTGTAGCTACCAGTATCGGTGTCTTAACTATGTTAATGCCTAAAGTCGCGGTATTGACAGTTATAATTTGGTTTTTAATCGTATTATTTAGCCGTTATGTTTCTCTGGCTTCTATTACAGCAGCGATTACCGTACCGTTTCAAGCGTGCTTTTGGAATGCACCTTGGCAGTATATCATCTTGACTGTTTTAGCTGCTATTTTGGTAGCTTATCGCCATAAGGATAATATCAATCGCTTGCTTATGGGGACAGAGCCCCGAATTTATTAAAAGAGGTATGCTATGTATTGTAAACATTGCCAAAGGGAAGTAATGCCGATAAAAAGAATCAATACCAAGCAGTTTTTCATCTTGACAATTTGTACCTGCTGTTTTTGGCCTCTCTTTTACGGTTTTTACTACTTGATTTTTAAAAGGCCCGTCTGCCCGTACTGCAACAATCGTCTGTACTACTCAGACCGTGCGCCCGAGGAAAAATCGCCGGAAAAAAAATTCAAAAAAATTAAACGTCGGCGTTAAAAAAGAGCTACTACATCCTTTTACTAAGGGTGTTAGTAGCTCTTCTTTGTTAGTA
Source organism: Pectinatus sp. (assembly GCA_020025135.1). Taxonomy (GTDB): domain Bacteria; phylum Bacillota; class Negativicutes; order Selenomonadales; family Selenomonadaceae; genus JAHHSQ01. Next base: position 15,239 of record JAHHSQ010000013.1, on the reverse strand, counting down.
AATTATTTTCTTGCCAAAATAAAAACTGTGCTTAAAATCAAAAAAGTGCCCACATATTCTGGCCAACCTGGATATATATGTAAGATGAGGGCCAAAAAGACAATCGCTGAAAGTGGTTCTAAAGAAGACATAATCCCCATTTCACTGGCCTTAATATATTTAACACTTTCTAAATAAGCAGAAAAGGCAATTACAGAACCAAAGATAATTATATATCCCATGTTGGCATAGGTAACTATATCCCATCTGCCAGCCAAATGAAAATCATTTTGTTGCAATAATCCTAGCACCAGTCCCCCTACTAATAATGCCCAACCAATGACCAAGGAAGAGCGACAATTACAGAGAAGGTACTTAGGTTGCATCGTGTAAAAAGCAGCAGAAAAGGAGGATAAAATTCCCCAAAACAACGCTTTTTTATTGATGACAAGACTGGTAAAGTTGCCATGCGTGATAATAAGAAAAGTGCCTAGCATCGCCAAAACGATGCATAGGCATTCCTTTTTACTCGGCAATGTCCGTTTTACAATGGCCAAATAAAGGATAATAACTATCGGCATCAAATATTGTAAAATAGTAGCTGTAGCAGCGTTAGAGTACGATATCGTGGCAAAATATGTGTACTGAACACCTAACATTCCCAAAAGGGAAAAAAATACCAAGGAAAGGCGATAGCGCTTATCTAACCAAATAGAAAATATATTTTGCCGGTGCAAAATAATGTCAATAGTGAGCAAAATAATTCCCGCACATATCATGCGCAACATTACTAGTTCTCCCGAATGAAGTCCACGATATTGCAATAAATATTGTCCAGATACACCTGATGCTCCCCATAAGATAGAACCGATAGCAACTAACAAAATTCCTTTAAGCTTTTTAACATCTGAAAATACCATTGTAAGATAAAAATTCCTTTCTTAATTCTCTAAGATTCTTCTGCTAAATTGAGTTGGTAGTAGAAAGCGTTTTCATCATCTGGATACCAGCAATGTCCTCCCAAATGATTTACCAACCAATAGGTTAATCTGCCCATTTTGCCATTTACCTCATGTGGATTCATGCGATAAGAATTATCGATGATTATCCGCCTACACTTGACGCGAAAACTGGTCATCTCCGGCAACGGTTGCGCCTTTTCATAACCTTTAATGAGATTGTCTGCTAAAGCAAGGGCAAATTGGTGGGCATTTTTTTCTTTTTCTTGGGCCCTAGTTGCCTGAATAGCCTTTTCTACAATCTGGCTATAATTTACCTTACTGATACTGATTTCCACTTCCGCATCATTAGCATGAGAATTAATAACTTTAACCGTTATTTTCCGCTTTCTATTCATTTTTTCTTCCGCCTTAATCAGGGCATCGACTTTTTCCTTGGGCAGTAAATTATGAAATTCCCCTTGAATATAAGTGGTGTTGATGGTGCGATAATTTTCTTGCCATTTCTCTTTCGTCTGCTCATTGCCAAGACCGATTTTATTGGCCATCGCAAAATCATTTTGCAAATTAATTTTCGTAAATATTAAAAGTGATTCTTCAATGCTCGTATTAAAAAATCCGTATGTTCTAGTAAAATAATAGCCACTAGAAAAAACAGTTAAAATGCACAAAAGAACCAAAATAAATCCTTTTTTATGCTTCATTTTCTGCCACATACTTACCTCACTTTATACAATTATTTATATTCTGGACAATTTCTTCTGGCGCTGGGTCTCCAGATAAACAAGTCATAATATATTGCTTTCCCATGTACACGGTATTTCCAGAACTTGCCACGGCCTTGGCTACCGTCCCTTTATGATGAAAAACAGCAGCCAAATTACCTGCTATCAAATAAGCTCTTTCTTCGCTACTCATATCTGCTCCACTTGCTGGTACAAAGAGCGGTTTTCCTCCTAATATGATAAGCCCAGCTTTTACCTTGACCTTACCATTACTGTAATCGGTCATCTTTTTGGCATAATTGTCACGCCGTTGTTGCGGAGTTGGGTGGTCATTGGGCGAGAAAATTTCGCCTACAAAACTCTTTGGCCTTTCCTTCATTTTTTCCATAAAGCGCTGCCACACCGCTGCTCCTGCACCTGGATTATAACCCGCATTGACTGTATATGTAAAAGCATCATTGTCTGCCTGCCATTCTTGTGGTTTAGTGATAAGGTCGGCAGCAGCATATCGACTGAAAAGAACTACCCCCACTCTTCCCAAAGTAGAATCATTTTTGATAGCTTCTAATTGGGTCAAAATATCTAGTGGAATAGTTTTCATAACACTCTTTTTAGAATGATTGTGTTCACCATGCGCCATTTCATGCCCAATGACAATGGCAATTTCATTTTCATTATTATTTAAAATATCAAAAAGACCGCTATTTACACTGATATTATGTCCCAAAGTACAAAAAGCATTAAAAGTTTTATCCTGATTGACAAAATAATTATATGGTTTTTTAACTATATCTAGATGGTCTACGGCTATACTCTTAGACAATCTAGTAATGACTTCCCGGAGCAAATAATTCTTTTGTGGGTCTGTATCTACGCCGTACTGTTTTTTCATCTCCTTAAAATATTCATTGTGGCCGTCGTTATCATAGTATTCACTGTAATCTAATGTTCACATAAAAACGCCACTTCTCATGCAGTTCTTCTAAAACTTCTCATACTTTCGCTTGAGCACAGACTATATCTTATCCTCCGGCCTCACCCGTTTAGGCCTGTCCATATCCCTAACCAAGCACTTGTTAGGTACTCCCCACTGGGATAGTCGTTGAGCGTTTCTCTCTTCGAGATTTCGTTGCTGATTGCCCATTTTCACATCACTTAGGATTTAACCGTATGCTATGTCGCCAATTTTTTCTGCTTTCGCTTCCGCACGGTCAGACATTTTTCAGCCTCACGTTGTCGATTGGCTACCTTTAGGGGTTTCCAGCAGTTAAAACAGTTATGGAAGAGTTTTCCCTCCCGCTATACTCATTTCTGAATACACGGACTGTATCATTAACTAGGCTTCTTTTCCAGAAAACCTATATTGAAAATTCAATCAAACGATGTACATTGATATACTGTACGGTCCAGCCTAAAAGCAATCTTCCCCAAGGACTCATCTCAGAGGCACTAGCCGCCCAACAAACTGACCCCTGCGACAAAACAAGTAACACACTAAAAATCAAAAAAATCTTCTTCCAGCGCGGTTGCATTTTATCACCTCAATAATATTGTATATTTTCAATATAACAAGATATACTGGTTTTGGCAATTTTTTCTAGACATTAGATTATCAACTTTTTTTCTGCTATAATGAAAGAATACTCTACACTTAAAGGAGTGATATCTTGTTATTAGAAGAAAATAAAATCTATTCTGGCTTTCGCCTTTTTAAAATTACTCCCATTAAAGAAATAAATGGGACCTCTTACGAATTTACCCATGAAAAAAGTGGTGCTAGATTACTCTACTTAGCAACCGATGACGACAATAAAGTCTTCTCTATCAGCTTCCGCACTACGCCGACAGACGATACCGGCATAGCGCATATTACAGAACATTCTGTCCTCTGCGGTTCTCGCAAATATCCGCTCAAAGAACCATTTGTGGAATTAGTAAAGGGTTCGCTAAATACCTTTTTAAATGCAATGACCTATCCAGATAAAACCATGTATCCCGTCGCTAGTCAAAACGACGTTGATTTCCAAAACCTCATGGATGTTTATCTCGATGCGGTTTTCTATCCTCAGATGTTAAAGACACCAGAAATCCTCATGCAAGAAGGTTGGCACTACGAAATAGCTCAACCTAGTGACGAACTAACTTATAGTGGTGTCGTCTATAATGAGATGAAAGGAGCCCTTTCTTCTCCAGAGGGAAGTTTAGAAAGAAAAACGTTAAATGCCCTCTTCCCAGATAATACCTACGCTTTCGAATCTGGTGGAGACCCCATCTCCATTCCTAACTTAACACAGAAACAATTCTGCGATTTTCATAAGCGCTATTACCATCCTTCCAATAGCTACATTTACCTGTACGGAAAATTAGATATTATAGAAAAATTGGCCTTTTTAGATGCAGAATACCTCTCCCATTTTTCGGCTATTCCAGTACCATCTCATATTGATAAACAAGCTCCTTTCTCTGCCGAAAAAGATTTAGAGGATTATTATGCCATCTCCTCCCAAGAAGATAAGACCAATAAGACTTTTTTAAGTTATAGCTTCGTCATTCCCGAAGATTTTTCTCCCGAAGAAACCTTCGCTGCTGAACTACTCGACTTAGCGCTCCTCAAATCAGAGGCTGCTCCTCTGCGTCAAGCCCTAATGCAAGCCGAATTAGGCAGTGATGTCTCTTCCATCTTCGAAACTAGCTTGCTTCAACCCTATTGGAGTATCGATTTAAGTGGCTCTAATGTAGACAAAAAAGAAAAATTCAAGACCGTGTTTTGGAATACCATCAATGACCTTATCAAAAATGGCATTGATAAAGAACTTTTACAGGCTTCCTTCAATATTACGGAATTTAAATTACGTGAAGCGGAATTTGGTCGTTACCCTAAAGGTCTCATCTACAACATTCAATTGATGAATACTTGGCTCTACGATAAAGACCCCACGCTCTCGCTATGCTATGAGCAATATCTAAATTATGCTAAACGTCTCATCGAGGAAGACGGTTTTGGCGACTTATTGCGCCGACTCACGGTAGACAATTCCCATCGCCTCTTATTTACAATGCTCCCTGATGAAAAACTATTGTCTAAACAAGATACCGTCATCAGGAAAAAACTGGCCGATTACAAAAAAGGCCTCTCTAGTGCCGAAATAGAACAACTTATCGCGATGAATAAAGCCTTAAAATTACGCCAATCCACTCCCGATACGGAAAAGGCTCTTCATTCCATTCCCCTCTTAAAAATTAGCGACATTCAAAGAGAAAAAAATCCTATTTCCTACACAACAGAGCAAATGACCGATTGGACACTCGTTCAATGCGACCAATTTACCAACGGTATCACCTATTTGGAATTTTACTTTGCAGCCGACACTCTTCCACTCGAGCAACTGCCACAGATGTTTTTCTTCACTGAGCTTTTAACGGCTGTATCGACGAAAAAACATCACTATACGGAATTATCTAACTTGATAAATCTCTATACCGGCGGTATATCTTTCACGCTCAAGGCCATGTCTCCCCTCGGTGATACTAAAACTTGCCTACCAAAATTAGTGGTGAAAACACGTTGTTTAGACCGCAATCTTCCTAAGCTTTTAGAAATATTGCAAGAAATAAGTACGCAGAGTATCTTCACGGAAAAATCGCGCTTACTAGAAATAGCTAAGCGCTTACGCACAACTTTGGAATTATCTTTCTCTAGTGCTTCCCAACAATTGGTACACACCCGCTTGGAAGCTAGATTCTCCACGGAAGCTACTTACAATGAAAAGGGTATGCAACCTTTTTACAACTTCCTGAAGGATTTAACGGATAACTTCTCTACCCGCATAGATACTCTCATTGAAACTCTACAAACATTCTCTTCTAAATTATTTCACCGCGACCGTCTCGTTCTTGGCATTACCAACACAGCTGAAAATATCCAGCAACTCAAATCTGATTTGCAAAAATTTGTCACCACTCTACCGCTTGTTGCAGCTTTGCCTAAAGAAGCATATACCCCTAAATTACTTGCCCACTATAATGAAGCATTTACTTCTTCTAGCCAAGTACAATATGTCGGTATTGCTGGAAAAATCACTTCTAAGGTACCATTTAAACGCGGCGATTTCCTCGTTCTTGCCACTATTTTACGCTATGACTATTTCTGGAACCAAATCCGTGTTCTCGGTGGAGCTTATGGTGCCTTCGTCAACTTTGGGCGAGACAAAGTCTTTTGCTTCAGTTCCTATCGCGACCCTCATTTGAAAAATACACTGGCCGTCTACAAAAACCTTCCTAAATTCCTAGAAGAAATGCAATTAAGCGTAAGGGAATTAAACAAGTATATCATCGGCACTATCAGCAATATTGATATGCCCCTCACACCACCGCAAAAGGGAACCTTGGCCACAAGTGCTTACATCACTGGTTTAACCAACAATGTAATTCAGGCAGAACGCAATGCCATTCTCGACATTGATAAAGAAACATTGACTGGACTCGCACCATTATTGCAGGAAGCTCTCCAAAATGCTGTTATCTCCACAGTAGGTAACGAACAAAAACTGACAGACAACAGTTCTTTGTTTGATAAACTGAGCAATATTTATACGGGAGCATAAAATTATCTCAAAGAGGGAATTAAACATGAAAAAAACTGTCTTTAAAGGAGCCGGAGTAGCTATTGCTACTCCCCTAAATAGCGATGGTATCAATTATGCAGAACTAGAAAAAATGTTGGAATTTCAGATTGCCAACCATACTGATGCTATCATTATCGCTGGCACGACTGGCGAAGCTGCTACCATGACTGAAGAGGAACATCGCCAAGTCATTAAATTTGCCGTCGATAAGGTAAACGGGCGTATTCCAGTTATTGCTGGTACTGGTTCTAATTGTACCCAACGCGCCATTGCATTATCGCGTTACGCAGCTAGCGTAGGTGTGGATGCTCTTTTGGTAGTAACACCATATTATAATAAATGTACACAAAGCGGTTTAATTGCCCACTTTACCACTATTGCTGATGCTGTAAATGTACCTATTATTCTCTACAATGTCCCTTCTCGTACGGGCGTAAATATCTTACCAGAAACTTATGCCAAATTGAGCACGCACCCTAACATCGTCGCCATAAAGGAAGCAAATGGCGACCTTTCCGCTATTTTAAAAACTCGTGCCCTTTGCGATTTAGACATTTATTCTGGTAACGATGACCAAATCGTTCCCATTCTCTCTCTCGGAGGAAAAGGCGTAATTTCTGTCCTTTCTAACGTGGCGCCACAAGCTGTTCACGATATGTGTGCTGCCTACTTCGCTGGGCAAACTGAAAAAGCCGCTGATTTACAAATTAAATGGGCCAAATTGATTTCAGCGCTCTTTATTGAGGTAAATCCAATACCAGTAAAACACGCTCTCAATCTGATGGGATTTGCTGCTGGCCATTTGCGCTTACCACTTACAGAAATTTCTCCCGAACATCACCAATTACTATCTACGCTATTAAAACAATATAATTTAATAAAATAAAAAATTAAATTATAGCAACAAAAAAGCTCCGAAACTGCCTATCAGTTTCGGAGCTTTTCTTTGTGCATTATTTTCAAAGCTAGACGCGCATTTTCCATAGCTAAATCGCGCAAACGCTGCAAACGCGTTTTATTTTTATCGAGAAAAACCTCTCTCTTTTGCCATTCGCGCCAAAAATGTTCATAGACGCGTTCAACATCTAAATCGCAGAGATTTCCGGCAGTGTCTTCACCAATTGACTCCAAAAAACTATCTACCTTGGGGTCATATGATACGCCAATCATCGGTATCCCCATCACAACCGCAAAAATCAAAGCGTGCAAACGAATAGCTATCAACATCTCCAGATTTCCCGTAATAGATAACAACTCTGCTGTACTATTTTCACGGTCAAGCAAAATCGGTTTCGTATGCATATAAGTGGCAATTTTTTCTGCAGCAAGGTAATCTTCAGGCACTTGCATCGGTACAAAGACAATTTGGACTTGCAACTCCGTGGCAATCTTATCGGCAACCTGTGCCAAAATTTGCTTGTACTTTTCCCAATTACACCATTCTCTGGCATATATCCCGACCAACGGTTTTTCTAAATCAGCACCAGCTTGACGCAAAATCTCCCGTCCCCGCTCTAAACTAGCCTGATTAATAGCTAAGACAGGGTCAGCTGTAACATAAATAGGCGGTTTATTGACTTCCATACGCTGTAATTCCGATAGAGAACCTTTATCTCGCACCGTTATCAATCTAGTACGATTGCCAAACCATTTCATCAATTTTCTCGGCAACCAGCCATGCACAGGGCCAATGCCCTGCGCGTAAATCATAACTGGTAAATGACATATATTAGCTAGAAATAATATCCCCAAGTAGTAATACAAACTGCGCCCACTCGTAACATTCTGCAGAAGACTTCCTCCGCCACTAACTAACAAATCGGCTTGCCAAAAAGCTTTCACTATGGCCTTGATATCAAAGCGCGAAATCGCCCGCACATTATGTTTTCGCATTGTATTTGCTGGATTGGAAGAGATGACCACGCATTCCACGCTCTCTCCCAATTGAGTGAAGGCTTCTAACATCGCGTCTATCATGGCTTCATCTCCGGCATTATTTGCTCCATAATATCCTGAGATGACAATTTTATTCATGCCTGGTTTTGTTCCCCCTCTCACTCCGCTTTATGAAATAATACCACATTTGTAACAAAAAGATAGCTATCAGGCCAAAGACTACACCGAGCATTACACCATCCGTACCGCGAACCATGGACATGTAAAATGGAGTACGCATATGGGCAAAAGTTTCTACCATAGAGCCTTGTCCAATAGTAGCAATTAAAACAAATGTGCCAAACAAACCAGAGCGCCAACGTCTTAACCAAGCCATCATCATGATGAAAAAGGCCGGATGACCAATAAATATTTCTTTAGAACGCGGCCGCGCATAAAAAGTTTGTTCCAAAATGGCACGTACCTTCAATTCGATACCAGGCACTGGAATTCCTTCTGTATGTCCAGAACGACCGATAAAAATTATTAATGCCACTAAGAAAAAGACAAAAGCTAAAAGGGTCTTAATATAGACCTGAATATTCATAATTCTTTTTAATTGTGGCCCAATCCCAGGCGAAAGCAAAGCCTCGTCGGTAGAAAACAGATTAACGCGTTGTAAGAGAGCAATACCAACCAAAATTATTGGCATGATAAAGGTCAACTTTATGCCACGAAAAATATCTATTTCCAAGAAATAACGAGTATCAGAAAGAATACCGGAAACAAAGAAAGAACCTGCCAATGAAATGGCACTCGTAATAACCAAGGCGATAGTGGCCGTAATTGCCACCCTCCACCAGCCAGTATTTTCATCTCGCTTCTGTCGCAAAAGCCAATCGAGTAGCGTAATCATGGCGATAGCAGGAAAAACATTGGCAGATACTAATGCCCCCAAGATACGTATCTTTCCGCCACTACCCATGGTAATTGGGACTGTACAAATAAGAGCAGAGATAAACCATAAACCATATTGATATTTCGTCGCCAAACGCGGAATGACTAAGGAGAGATAATACACAGCAGCGGCACAAGCTCCCCACAAAACCAAGATTCGCCAAATCGGCGCTGGTGTATATTGTGGAAAAGCACTGGCTGGGCCAATCTTAAAGCCCTTACTTTCCAATTTATGCTTAGTTTCGGAGAAGTACTTCATATTTGTTTCTAACAAAGTCATATTAGGAGCTGGACGCAAGTATGGACGCAACAAATCGATGCGAATATTTCTTTCTTCATCGGTATTACTCCACCGTTCTACTGCCACAGACATTTTGAGTTTTGGTTGTTCCCCTTTAGGAATGGTATAAAGTCTAGCTGCTTTATAATGTAAATCATCAGCTAAACCGATTAGACCTTTTTGGGGGTAAAATTTCAACTGGGTAATGTTTTCTATCATGCCCAAAGTAATATGTTGTTTCTCCATCTTCTCTGCTGTGTACCACAGCAAATCAGGAGCGCCAAGAATTTCAGGCCCCGAAAAGACGATATCTGACACTTTGATTCCTTGCAAGCGATTAAAAACGGCGTTAATGTCAGTCTTATTGACATCAGTGTAATTGCTCGGACGGGCCAAAACATAAAAACCGGCCGCATTAACCGTCCGCATTTCATCTGTCGGCATACCCATATTCATTTTGACAAAGTCATCATACGGCATTTTGACGGCAATCACTGGTTCGTCGCCAATTTGCAAAAATTTTACTCTTTTCTTACCTAAACGCAAAACAACATCTTCGCGCAATTCTGCAAAAGTCTGAGCATCATGTCCAGTAATATAGACATCAGTTGGCACAATGACATTTTGCTGAACGGCTTCTCTCCAAGCGGGGGCAAACAGTGAGCCATCGTGATAATCCTTTATTATTTGACTGCCAGCAACAGCGGATGCTTTGCCATTCGCATTTAACTTTTTAAAAGTAGTTTCATAAACGGCTAAAGAGGTGATACCAGCTTTTTTGGCTTCCTTTAAAACAACACTCGGAGCTACACCCTCTCTTTCCGCCAAATCTAACAAGTCTTCGTAATTTACCGCTAACTCAACTGTATTGTTATTTCTTTCCAAATTGTTACGCTGATAACTGATAAACATTCCGGCCAATAATCCTAGCACGATGATGAAAATCAGAAAACGGTTCCTGTTGAATTTATCCAAAATTTTTCCCACCCTATTTTTGTGCAGTAGAGCTTGCTTTAATCACTATCTGCCCGCTAGTCTGTCGTATAGAATCAATATGCAGGTCTAACGGTAAATTATCCTTATTTATTAAGCGAATCGCTTCCATATTATTCAAATTAATCTTGCCAAGAATTGTATTTTCTACTTTTATGTCGTGAATACTCAGATAAACATCGCCATCACGGGCATAAAGGCTCCCCACCATATTGGCAGAAATACTACTTCCTAGCAGCGGAATGGCTGCTTTCATCTGAATATTTTGTGGCGTAATATCCACGGAAACATCGCGAACCTTACTTATCTTTTTCACCAATAAATTTTTTAAGGCAGCAGAATTAATCGTTCCCTGAAGATTTATTTTTCCCACCTTATTGAGTTCTAATTTATGCCTGAATAAAGCCACGAGGTCGATATTGATATCTTCTGCTTGCAAACGGATGTCGTGTACTTCTACCTGACCAATCGTCGCTTGTTTGATATTATAATCAATTTTATCAATATTGCCAGCTAAAAACATGAATGCTGGATGTGTTTCAATATCACCCTGAATATCTTCTGCCTGAATTACTGTTTTAAGATAATTTTTCAGGCTATAAGAAATCATATTCGGCAAGACCATATTTACTAACACAGCCAAGATAATAATGAGAAAAGAAACACTTACTAAAGCTTTTCGCACCAATGTCCACCTTCTTTCTATTTGGAACTATTATTGGCTTGCATTTCCAAATAACCTTCAATAAATCGGTGTAATTTTCCATCCATTACCCCTTGAACGTCACTAGTTTCCACACCAGTGCGATGGTCTTTAACTAAATTATAAGGGTGAAAGACATAGGTGCGAATTTGACTGCCCCACTCTATCTTCTGTTGGTCTCCTTCTAATTTAGCTAATTCCTTTTCCTTCTTTTCCATTTCCAACTCAAAAAGACGGGCCCTCAATAGCAAAAGACACTGTTCTCGGTTTTGCATCTGTGAACGCTGGCTCTGACATTGCGCCACTATACCGGTCGGCAAATGTGTCATGCGAACAGCAGAGTCAGTTTTATTGATATGCTGACCACCAGCGCCACTAGCATGATAAGTGTCAACACGGACATCCGCCATATTGATATTTACTTCTACGTTGTCATCTATTTCTGGCATGACATCGCAAGCTGCAAAAGAGGTGTGACGGCGTGCATTGGAATCAAAAGGAGATATGCGAATTAAACGGTGTACCCCTTTTTCCGCTTTTAAATAACCATAGGCATTATGCCCTTTAATGAGCAAAGTAACTGATTTTACACCAGCTTCTTCACCAGGCAACAGGTCAATGGTCTCCACGGCAAATGCATTTTGCTCTGCCCAACGCGTATACATGCGCAAGAGCATTTGTGTCCAATCCTGTGCTTCCGTTCCACCGGCACCAGCATGCAAGGTAAGAATGGCATTATTAGCATCGTATTTACCAGAAAGGAGCAATTCTAACTGCAAAGCCTCTACTTCTTCGGCAATTTGTTTTAGAGCTTGTTCTAAATCAGGCACGACGCTTTCATCTTGCTCTTCCATGCCCATTTCCCAGATGATTTCACAATCATCTACTTTATTTTGTAAACTTTCGTAGCGCGAAACGGTATCGTTCAAGCCATTCAGTGTGACCGTCACCTTTTGCGCTTCCTCGGGATTGTCCCAAAAAGCAGGTTCTCCCATTTTATACTCTAACTCTTCTATCTGTTGCTTTTTACTAGCGACGTCAAAGAGAAGCCCCCATTTCTTCCACTTTTTCTCTGTTTGTCGCTATTACGCTACGTAAATCTTCTAACACTCTACATTTCACATCCCATTAATTATTTTAAAAACAGTTTAATCAATTATTGCGTCCACAACAATTTTTATACTTCTTTCCGCTACCGCAAGGACAAGGGTCATTTCTGCCGATATGTTCTTTCTTTTTAATTGGCTGTTTTTTGGCTTCTGCCGGGTCGCCATTAGAAGTGACGGCATTTTTCAAATGGTCTTCTGGTTGGCTTTCGGTAATAATTCTGACATGATAGATAAATTTCACAACATCATCTTGGATATTGTCTATCATAGCCTGGAACATATCATATGCCTCTATCTTATATTCTACCAATGGATTACGCTGTCCATAAGCCCGTAAACCAATACCTTCACGCAATAAATCCATTTCATCGAGATGTTCCATCCAGCGATTATCAACCACTTTTAACATAATAATACGTTCTAACTCACGCATGCCTTCTTCGCCGAAGAGATTTTCCCTTTCCGTATAGATATCACGGGCCAATTTTTGCAGATTTTTTTCCAACTCTTCACGACTAAATTTACTGATATCTTCTTTGGTGAGGCGGTCTTTTGGCAAATAATATTCTGCCAAACGAGCGAGCAACTCATCAACTTGCCACTCTTCCGGATAAACATCTGGACTAGCATAGGTAGCCATCGCCTTTTCAATAATGTCATCTACCATGTGCAAGATATTTTCCTTCAAATTATCACCAGTCAAAACTTGATGACGCTGAGAATAGATGACCTCGCGCTGCTGATTCATAACATCGTCATAATCAAGGACCTGCTTGCGAATATCAAAATTGCGCGCTTCGACTTTTTTCTGTGCCTTTTCAATGGAACGGGTAACCAATTTATGTTCGATGGGGTCATCTTCTCCCATCCCCAATTTATCCATCATGCTGGCAATGTTGTCAGAACCAAACAAACGCATTAAATCATCTTCTAAGGAGAGATAAAAACGAGTGGACCCAGGGTCACCTTGGCGACCGGCACGACCACGCAACTGATTATCAATACGTCTCGATTCATGTCTTTCCGTACCAATTATATGCAATCCACCCAGTTCTTTAACGCCCTCTCCCAAGGTAATATCTGTACCACGACCTGCCATATTGGTGGCGATTGTAACGGCTCCAGCTTGCCCTGCTTCGGCAATAATCTGAGCTTCTTTTTCATGGTACTTAGCATTTAAAACAGTGTGAGGGATATGTTCTTTTTTCAATCTCGCACTCAACTCTTCCGATTGCACGATGGAAGTAGTACCGACGAGTACTGGTTGTTTCTTAGCGTGATGTTCCTTAATAGCCTTGATAACAGCCTTCACTTTCGCCCTTTTGGTTTTATAAATAACATCTGGTTCATCTATTCTCTGAATAGGTCTATTAGTAGGAACAACTACAACTGGTAACTTGTATATCTTCAAAAATTCCTTTTCTTCCGTCTTCGCCGTACCAGTCATACCACCCAATTTTTTATACATGCGGAAATAATTTTGGAAAGTAATAGTTGCCAAAGTCTGTGATTCCTTTTGCACCTTTACATTTTCTTTTGCTTCAATCGCTTGATGTAAGCCATCTGAATATCTTCTACCAAACATCAACCGACCTGTAAATTCATCGACAATGACAATTTCATTATCGCGAATGACATAATCTTTATCACGATGCATCAATGCTTTTGCCCGCAATGCCTGTGTAAAGCAATGGGACATTTCTATATTAGCTGTATCATAGAGGTTGCCAATGCCCAAGGTTTTTTCTACCTTTTTGACTGCTTCTTCTGTCGGCGCAACGGTCTTTTCCTTTTCATTGATGGTATAATCTACACCTTCTTTTAAAGGTCGCACTGCCCTTGCCATAACGGAATACATTTCTGTCGACTTACTGCCTGGTCCAGAAATAATAAGCGGTGTTCTCGCTTCATCGATGAGGATACTGTCCACTTCATCGATAATGGCATAATGCAAATCACGTTGCACTATCTGGTCGCGGTCAATGACCATATTATCGCGCAAATAGTCAAAACCAAATTCATTATTCGTACCAAAAGTAATGTCGCAACCATATGCGAATTTTCTTTCGGAAAAATTCATGTCATGGGAGATTAAACCGACCGATAATCCCAACTGTCTGTAAAGCCTTCCCATCCATTCACTATCGCGTTTTGCCAAATAATCATTGACAGTGATGACATGAACGCCCTTTCCTAAAAGAGCATTTAAAAAAACCGGTGCCGTAGCAACCAAAGTTTTGCCCTCACCAGTTTTCATTTCTGCTATCTTGCCTTCATGTAAACAAATCCCACCAATAAGTTGCACATCAAAATGTCTTAAACCAAGTGTTCTTCTAGCTCCTTCGCGCACTACGGCAAATGCCTCTGGCAACAAGGAATCTAAGCTCTCCCCATTCTCCGCTCTTTCCTTGAATTTGTTGGTCATGAGCCACAAACTAGCATCACTCATTTTGGTGTAATTTGGTTCTAAATCATTAATGCGCGTTACAATAGCGCGCATTCTCTTTACTTCTCTCTCATTATTATCTCCCAAAAGACTCTTTAAAAAACCTAACAAATATGTTCACCTCTCCTGTATTTTTCGCCCTGCTTAAAAAACCATATCCAAAATTGACAAAATCAAACATTTCATCAGCGATAGTTCTTTCTGCAAATGACGCGTTTTTGCACGAGTTAGCATATCTTTTAACAGAAACACTCCTAAAGTGTTCCATAAAACTGCAACAATAATTTATTGCGGATTTCATTTTTTAATCTGCATCGTTAAATCTATTCTGGGCTTCCTGTTAAGATGGATTTTGCTTGAAAACTTTTGTAAAAACCATATAAATTCTAACAGACAATCTATAAGAAGTCAAAATATATTGCGCTCTGAAAACAGGTATTTATAATTTTTTTTCATTTTTTTATGTATTTGCTATTGACTTTTATTTTTTTTTTGGTAAAATGATATTCGTTGTTACAGTTCGTTAAACAAGTTTTGCGGGAGTAGCTCAGTGGTAGAGCACCACCTTGCCAAGGTGGGGGTCGCGAG
>JAHHSQ010000012.1 GCA_020025135.1 Pectinatus sp. | reverse complement strand
CAACTATATACTATAATCCACCTTCAATTGCTTACGCAAATTCGGTGGATGTGCCGTAAAGCCCCATGCCTAAAGGCAGGGGCTTTACGGCACTTGTGGTAAAAAATAGCGGACAGCTAAGCTGTCCGCTATTTTTCATCTTTTGGGAGTAATTTCCCCTGTAATAACTGTAGATACTTTTTCTGTTGCGTTAAAGCAAATTGTAACCGCTTTTTTTCAGCATCATCAGCTAACTCGGAGAGGGCTTGTTCCATCTTATTATAACGATTTTGTAATCGCTCTAAGCTGGTTTCTAAAACTACTTTTTCTTCTAATGCTATTCCATAGACTGTTTCAATAATATCTTGTACTTTCTTAGCAAAATGTTTTTCTCCAGAACTTTCTTCTAACAACTCAGCTAGTTTTTGCAAGATAAAAAACGGGTCCTGCCCTTTATTTAGCATATCCAAAAAAGCGATTTTAATATTTTGTTCTTTGCCATATGTCTGCAAAATCTTATCCCTCTTTTAGTGCTTTTTCAATTTTTTTATATAGTCTGCCAAATAAGCCTTTATTTCTTGACCATGTTCCATTGTCCAAACTTTTTCTAAGACTTGCTGGGCTTCTTGTACAGATATTGACCGCAGAACCTCTTTTACGCAAGGAATATAAGGCGCACTCATCGATAATTCATCAATTCCCATAGCCATCAATATAATGGCCGCTCCAGCATCGCTAGCCATTTCACCACACATGCCAACCCAAATTCCATTATCTTTAGCAGCCTGAATTGTATTTCTAATCAAACGCAATACAGCTGGATTAAAATGATTGTAAAGCTCACTGATATTGGCATTAACACGGTCCACTGCTAAGGTATATTGCACCAAATCATTTGTCCCAATACTGAAAAAATCGACATATTTGGCTAATATTGGAGCCAAAACCGCCGCTGCTGGTGTTTCAATCATCACGCCTAATTGCACATGATGAGAAAATGGTTTATTCTCTTTTACCAATTCTTTTTTAGCTGTTTCTAACAATTCCTGTACGCGTTCTATTTCACTGAGCTGAATGACCATCGGTAACATGATTGCCACTTTGCCATACAGACCAGCTCGTAAAATCGCTTTTAATTGAGGCATAAAAAACTCTGGTCTCGCCAAACAAATACGCAATGCTCGCCATCCTAAAAATGGGTTAGCCTCCTGTGGAATGTTTAGATAATCTACGGGCTTATCGCCACCAATATCCATAGTGCGAATTACGCAAAGCGCATCACCGCACTTTTCCACAGCCTCTTTATAGGCGAGAAATTGTTTTTCTTCATCAGGTGGATTATTCGTTTGCATAACTGTTTTTTAAGGGTTACCAATTCCCTTTCCTCTTCACACGAGCTCGCTAAACTCGTGCGGTCCAAAATGAACTCCTCACCGTTTCCCGTGAGCACAGACTATCTCTTTTCCGTTGACCGCAAAAGCCAAGACGGCGAAATCACTTCGATACGCTCGTACCTACTTCCCTCAGGAGGAATAGTCGTTGAACTGTCTCTTTTGCAGAGCTTAGCTGCCGATTAGCGATTATTGAGCATTTAGGTTTTAACCATATGCCATCTAATCAATTTTTTCTGCTTTCGCCACCTTCACGCCCATGTCTCTTTCAACATCACGTTGTAGTTTGATTAGCTTTACGCTCTTCCGGCAATTCAATCTCTTCATTATCAGCAAAAAACCGATTGCACATACCAGTTTCCCGATATGCTTACTAGTAACAGCGCTACTTTAACAGAACAACGCCGTCTTTAATAAAAATTCTGAACGAAATAATCCTACACCCTCTGCGCCAAAGTTTTTAATCGCCGCTTCTACATCTAAATGAGTGCTAATGTTAGCCGCCAATTTGACGCGCCTGCCATCCGTAGTTTCAGCAGGTAAATATTTTAATCTCTCATAATACTCTTTCAAAGCTAATTGAGCCTGTAATTTCTGACGATAAAATGCTTCTATATCAGGTTGGGGATTTATAAATACTTCGCCTGTTTCACCATTGATAATCAATTTATCTCCATCACTGATATGTGTTAATTCTGCCTCAATGCCAACAATAGTTGGTATAGCTCGCGCTTTAGCGATTATCACGGCGTGGCAAGTTGTACTGCCTTGTCCAAGCAAGACACCAGCAATTTGTTCTGTCGGAATATTAGCTATCACCGACGGCTCTATTTCGTTCCCACAGAGAATAACCGCTTCTTGGCCGGCGTAACTGCCTGTTTTGATACCTAAAATATCGCGAACAATACTCTTTCCCACATCACGAATATCCACGGCTCTTTCTCGAAAATAAGCATCGGGAATATTTTCAAACATCGCTGCTGCCTCTTCTGTCGCTTCTAAAACAGCGCACGGTGCTGAATGATTTGTTTCCACTTTACTCAAAGCATTTTGGAGTAACAGGGGGTCTTGTGCCATGACGCGATGTGCTTCCATAATAGCAGCCTGTTCTTCCATCCCCTTCGCCTTTAAATTTTGTACATTTTCAGATAAAGAAACGCTGACATTTTGGAATGAAGCATGTATTTTGGCAATTTCTTGCTCTAAGCTGTCAGCATGATACCTAGCCATATATTTAGAAAGGTCTTCCTCTATCTTTCTGACCTTGGCAATAGCAATACCGGTAATCACACCTTTACCGCGAAAATCTGCCTTTAAATCGTCTTGTTGTTTCATTATTCTGCTTCTCCGAATTTACTTGCTATCAAGTCAGTTAAGCTCTGCATGGCCGCTTCTTCATCGTCACCCTCTACCTGCAAAATGACAGAACTCCCCTTTGTCAGCCCTAAACTCAATATCGAGAGAATACTTTTAGCATCTACCTCTTTTTGTGCTGTTTTCAACACTATCTTGGAATGAAATTTATTAGCGGTTTGCACAAACATAGACGCAGGACGCGCATGCAAACCTGTTTTATTGGCAATCAACACTTCTTTCTCTAACATAGGACACTTCCTTTCTAATAATTCAGCAACTACTGTTTTCCTTTTGGCCTGTTTCATATTGATATTTTTATATCACCTATTTGACCAAAAAAATATTCTATTCTATCAAATTGTATAGCACAATACCACAAAAAGCAAACTAAAAAAGTTTACCTAAATTTTTTAGAACTTAGAAATTACTAATTCAAAAAAAAAAACAGGCAATTAATTGCCTGTTTTTCTTTTCCCTTAAGAAAACTATTTTTTCTTATACAAAGACATCAAATAATCATTAACAGCATGTACTGCCTTGGCACCATCACCAACAGCTGTGGTGATTTGGCGAATGCTCTTCTGACAGACATCGCCAGCGCCGATAATTCCCGGCACTGCTGTCTGCATTTTCTCATCTACAACTAGGTAACCTTTTTCATCAACAATACCTAAATCACGCACTGCAGCGGTGACTGGAATATTGCCAATATAAGGGAAAATCCCTTCTGCGCGCAAAGTAGTAATTTCTCCCGTCTGACTATCTTCTAAAAGTAAACCAGCAACCTTACCATTTTCGATAAGAACTTCATGCGGTTTCTTATTGCGCAACACTTCAATCTTGTCATTTGCCAAAACCTGCTCTTGAATGTACTCTTCCGCGCGGAACACATCTCTTCTGATAACAATCGTTATTTTACGCACGGTGCGCGCCAAATAGATTGATTCTTCAAGTGCCGAATTTCCACCACCGACAACGATAACATCCTTATCCTTGTAAAAGGCTGAATCGCAAACAGCACAGAAACTGATACCCTTGCCAATCATTTCCTTTTCACCTGGCACATTCATCAAGCGTTCTTTCGTACCAGAAGCGACAATCAAAACCTTGGCGCGAACCTCTTCACTATCTCCATAATGCAAAACCTTGATGTCATCTTCTAAAGTAACTTTTTTAACTACGGAATAGATAAAATCTGGTTTTAATTCCAACACCTGACTGTACATATTCCAAGATAAATCAGCTCCGCTGATATCTTGGACGCCAGGCCAATTTTCGATAGAAAAAGTTTTAACTAACTTTCCGCCAGGAGCATCGCCCTCAAAAATAACCGTACTAAAACCAGCACGCATAGCATACAAAGCTGCCGTCAAGCCAGCAGGACCAGCACCGATTATAGCCACATCATATATTTTCTTTTCCATGATGCACCATTATTCTGCTTTAGCAAAGAATTCTTGTAACTTCGGCAATAAATCTGTTTCTGGAATGAATCCAGTGAGCACATCTCCGTTGCTCTTGCCATTGACAAAGAACATCATTGTTGGAACTGCATTTACATTGAATAGTTCTGCTAATTGACGTTCCTTATCGATATCTATTTTAACGATTTTGGCACCTTCTGGTAACTTATCGTTCACTGATTCTAAGACATGTCCAAGCATTTTACAAGGTCCACACCAAGTAGCAAAGAAATCTACAAAAAATGTTTCCTTATTTGCCACCATTTCTTCAAATATCTGTTGGTCTGCGTGAATTATAGCCATTGTAAATCCTCCTTTTATTTGCCAAAATGATTTTTTCAATCATCGTAATGACAGCCACTGCCTCGGCAGTGACACAACCTGTACTGCTCATTTAGGCATTTAACCGCCATCAGCTAGTACCAACTTGCGATGATTCGGAGGGGTAAATCAGAATTGACTATTTTTAATGCCGCTTACCTACTTTGCCCTAAAATTGCTTACAAGTAAATACAGCACAAACGTCGCCTTCCAATTACCTCTTGCGTTTAATTATAACACATTTGATAAAGATTCTCATAATCTTTTACATAAAAATAAATATTTTGTTGCCCCCTAAAAAATGGTATAATAATTTAGTCTGAAAACTATGAGAAAGGGGAGTGAAAAATCTGCCTGACAGATTTTTTGCAAAATAACTTATGGCTGATTTTAATATTCATATTGACGAGAGTTCTGCCGAAACAGTAATCAACAGTTACTATAAATTAAACCCGTTTACCAACGATTTAGGCATTAAATTTGCTCTCAACGAAAAAAAAGAAATTATCGTCACCATGCTAATAGAAAAAGAACATAGCAATTTCTACAGCATTTCCCACGGTGGAGTGCTGATGTCCTTTTGCGATGCCGCTATGGGGGCAGTGTGTTTAAATACAAAAAAGAAAGTCGTCACGCTCGATTTTAATATCAACCTAATTCGAGCTGTCAATATCGGTGATATAATTGAAGCAAAACCCATTATCATCCATAATGGCGGTCATACTTTAGTGGTAGAATGCTCTGTATATAGTAAAAATACCGGCAAATTGGTTTGTACAAGCCGAGCAACCATGTATGTCGTCGGAAAAATCGACGCTTAAGCTGTTTATTTTAATAAATACTGGGAATGAGGTGTCATAACTGCTCGGTAATGTGGAGCAGTTCTCCATTTATGTCTAAGTTAAGATATTTTCAGGGCATTGCCTTATCGTTTTTTCTGCTTCTACTAGTAAGTAGTAATTGCTTAGCTGCGGCTAGCTCATTTCAGCCCAACTGTGCCCCTAATTTTGGTTTAACCGCTCACTCTGCCATCTTAATAGATGCTGATACTGGCCGCGTCATCTTTGAAAAAAATCCGGATGCCCGCGAATATCCGGCTAGCATGACCAAGATGATGACTTGTATTCTCTCCTTGGAATATACTAAACCAGATGACAAAATAACAATCTCCCCTGAAGCAGTCGGAGTAGATGGTTCTTCTCTCTACCTGCAAAAGGGCGATGTTATGACTATGCAAGAATTGCGCCAAGGCATGATGCTCGTTTCTGGAAATGATGCGGCTGTTGCCATTGCTTGTGCAGTGAAACAATCTGTACCCGCCTTCGTAGAATTGATGAATGCTCAAGCCCAAAAAATAGGCGCACTAAATACCCATTTTGCCAATCCAAACGGTTTACCTAATGACAATCACTATTCAACCGCGCGCGACATGGCGCTCATCGCACAGTATGGATGGAGAATGCCTGCCTTTCGCGCTATTGTCGACAAAAAAGAAGCCGATATCCATTGGTTAGAACCTAAAGACAAACATTTTGTCTGTTACAATACCAATCATTTGCTTTGGCGCTACCCATATGCTAATGGCATCAAGACAGGTTATACAGAAGAAGCTGGTGGTTGCCTAGCAGCCTCAGCAACCAAAGATGGCACCACCTTAATTGCCGTAGTAATGCATGCCAGCAATGCAGAAGACCGTTTTACAGAAGCTCAAGAACTGCTGGCCTATGGTTTTACGCAAGTACATGACCAGCTAGCCCATAAAAAAGAACAACTCACTCGCACCTTACATGTGCACGGTGGCGAAGTAGCTTCTATCAAGGTAATGCCTGAGAATGATATCTACTATCCAATCAAAAAAGATGAGAACTCACAAGCCTTTTCTTGTAAAATGGTCCTACCAAACTACTTGACAGCACCGGTAAAGAAGGGCGATGTAGTAGGTAAAGTAGAAATTTTATACCAAAAAAAAATAATCGGCTCAGTGCCGATTATCGCGCAAGAAACTAGCAAAAAAGGATTTAACGCCCTCTCTATTTTATACAGTATTTATGATAATACACTTGGTTTTTTTTAAACGGCTTGGCAAGATTATTTTAATCTTGCCAAGCTCTTTTTATTCTTTATCTTTTTCCGCAGCGCGCTTTTTGGCTTCTTCTCTGATGACATCAAATACAAAGTGATTTAATTCCTCCTGCGCTGCAAACGGCAAATCAATAAATTGTACTGCTGTAATATAACCGTCTTTGGTTTTTTGGCAACGTACAACACTAGATAACTGGCGCAAATTTCCCAAACGTCTATCTATACCTTCCAAAAAGACGATTACATTCTGGTCTTTTTCAAAGGGACGTGCAGCGAGAAAAGAAACCCCACCGGCACTAATATCGACTGTTTTTACTTGCTCGGATTCGACACTAAAATGTTGAGGGTGCCCTTGAGTTTGTGTGGTATCAACGTTATGATTAAGAGAAAATACCGTCATATCGGCCATCAATTTAGCGCGAATATACATTCGATTTTGCTCGCGTGCAAAACGGCCTGGAAAGGAAATGCTCAAAACAACTTCACGAGCTTTATTCTTTAAGTAATTACATTTTCCAGTATAACTATAACAACAATCGACATTTTTTAGGACAACATTTATTTGATCCCCAGTACGAAAGGGAATAAAATCATATCTTTCCTTACTGATGGAAAAGTCAATTTCACTGTTCATTATTAATTTTACCTGCGCAGAGAAACCTTCCTCTCGCTTATCTGGGTAAGATAACAAAACACTAACTGCTTTTTTAACGACATTTTTCGGGTCTTTATCCATAATAACCTGCTATTTACAACACCATTAACACAATGACGTTGTTATAGGAAGCAGTTATCCCACCTTTCTTCTCGACATAAATGCCTCAATAATCGCAAAATCACCACTTCAATAATCTATTTTCCATATATTATATCAAGGTTATTTCCCGCCTATCGATGCTTCCAAAAGCAAATACATAATATACAGAATTTTCTATTTTTTTCATTGCTGTTATAAATAATCCTGCCAGAAAAATTATATATATTATATATTCGACTATATTTATATTATATGGTAAAAAATAACAAAATACAAGAATAATTATCGCACAATAATACTGATAATACAGTATAAAAAAACTCCTTCCACACGGAAGGAGTCTTTTTATATTTTATAGATTATTTGGCAAAATAACGCTTCAACAAGCCATGGAAACCACTGCCGTGTCTAGCTTCGTCTTTAGCCATTTCGTGTACTGTGTCATGAACACTGTCTAAATTCAACTGTTTAGCCAATTTAGCTAAATCCATCTTGCCCTGACAAGCTCCCTGTTCGGCTTTTACGCGCATGGTTAAGTTCTGTTCAGTGCTATCTGTAACGACTTCTCCGAGAAGTTCCGCAAATTTAGCAGCGTGTTCAGCTTCTTCAAAAGCGTATCTCTTAAATGCTTCTGCTATTTCCGGATAACCTTCTCTATCGGCAACTCTACTCATCGCTATATACATACCAACTTCAGAACATTCACCTTTAAAGTTGGCGCGCAGACCTTCCATAATGCGTTCATCGATGTCCTTGGGCAAACCGACAACGTGTTCAGTTACAAAACTTAATTTACAATCGCATTTTTTAGAACCAGAGCAACATTTCTGTCCTTCTTCTTTTGTTGAATTATCAACCGTAGCAGATTCGTCTAATCTTTCGAATTCTTCTGCTCCTACTCCACAAATTGGACAGGTTTCTGGTGGAACATCTCCTTCATGCACATAACCACAAACTTTACATACCCATTTTGCCATTTTATAATCTCCTTTTATATCACAAATTAATTATTATTTTATATATTTACCGCAAAGCAAATAACTTATGCTTTTATTATAGGCTTTTTAGCATTTTTTTAAAGGAGCATTTAAAGGAAATATAACGATAAAAAAGCAATTTTTCTCCGTTTTTCTCTGTTTTTCTTTCTCTTTCTTAAATATTAATTTTTTTATAATTTTTTCTTTTTATTAATAATAATTATTACTCTTCTTTGACTTTAAACCAAGCCACATACATAGTCGGCAAAACCAAAAGAGTTAATATGGTAGCCACTAATAGACCACTAGAAATAGCAATAGCCATCGGTGCCCAGAACTTGTTCGCCATAAGAGGCACCATTCCCAAAATAGCGGCTAGAGCTGTAAGCATAATTGGTCTAAAGCGCAAAATAGCTGAATCAATAACCGCATCCCAAGGTTTTTCTCCCTGAGCTAAATGCTTATTAATTTGGTCTATCAAAATGACTGAATTTCTAATAATCATCCCAGTCAACGCTAAAATCCCTAAATTAGCAACAAACCCCATCGCGGTATTACTTATCAACATCCCCCAAGTAACACCGATAATGCCCAGAGGTGCAGTCAATAAAGTTAATACCATTAGTGATATTTTCTTCAGCTGGAACATCAACAATGTCATGATGATTATTACCATTATCGGCACCGGTTGTAAGAGGAAACCAATTGCTTCGTTACTATTATGCAAAGCCCCTTCTACTGCCATTGTATACCCAAAAGGCAATTTAGCGCGGATATCTTGCATGGAATCAAAAGCGCGTTGCGTAGCATCATTGGCTGTACCACTCTTGATGTTAGCCCGCACGGTAATCGTCGGCTGCATATTTCTCCGCCAAATCAAACCATTTTCAGCCTGATAACTGATATGGGCAATCTGCGACAGAGGTATATAACCGGCCTTACCCATATAAATTGGCAAATTTCCTACCTTGGACAATTGGTCTCTATCTTTTTCTGCTAAGCGGAAGACTACATCTATATTCTGGTCATTCTTATAATACTGCGTCACAGCTACTCCACTCAATTCAGAATAAAGCATCTGGGCCACATTCTGATTAGTAAGACCGAGCGAACGTAACTTATTTTCATCTAATGAAACACGCAAGACGGGTGCTTTCTCATTCCAGTCGAAGTTTATCTGAGTGAGATTGGGGTCTTGGCGCATCTTAGCGGCCATTTCACCGGCAATCTTCTTCACCCGTTGTACATCATAGCCAGAAATACGAATCATAACTGGATAATCAGCTGGTGGCCCTGTTTGTATCAACTTGATATTACTCTTAACTTGCGGAAAATCTTTTTCCAATTTTAAGGATATATCCTTAATCAACTCTGCACGACTGGCCATATCCTTAGATACTAAGACAAATTGTGCATAATTATCCGCTGGCAAAACTGGCGTTAATGTTAGAACAAAACGCGGTGCCCCTTCTCCGACATAGTAAGAATAATTTTGCATATTGCCACGCTGTTTTTCATTCAGATATCGGGCAAAATTTTTGGCTACCTGTTCCGTAGCTTTCATCGAAGAACCTTCTGGCAAAGTCATCTCCACAATAATTTCCGGTCTAGTAGATAGAGGGAAAAATTCTTCTTTGACAAATTTCAACATAAAGACAGAAAAGACGAACATCACACCAGTACTAATCAAAACCAGTTTTTTATGTTCTAAACACCAGACAAGTAACCGCCGAAACATCTGATAAAACTTACTTTGATAGGGCTTAGCTTGCCCATTTTCATCTTTTGCCACCTGTACTTTAATCAATTTATAACCATAAAGTGGCGCTACCATGACGGAAACAATCCAAGAAATAAGCAAAGCAGAGGCAATAACCGGAAAAAGGTCGCGACAAAATTCCGCTGCAATCCCCTTGGAAAAGGCGACCGGAATAAAACCAGCACAGGTAATTAAAGTACCAGTAAGCATCGGCTTAGCCGTGGCATCAAAAGCAAAGCAAGCGGCTTGGAAACGCTCTAAACCTTCTTCTAGCTTCACGCTCATCATTTCTACGGCAATGATGGCATCATCTACCAGTAACCCTAAAGAAATTATCAAAGCCCCCAACGATACCTTGTTGAGTTGAATGCCAAGCATATCCATGACACAGAAAACCGTCGCAATAACGAGCGGAATACAGCCAGCTACGACCAAACCGGTGCGCCATCCCAAGCTGAAAAAACTGACTGCTAAGACAATGATAATAGCCTCGCGCAATGTGGATACGAAATCAGAAATAGATTCTTTTACTACCTGCGGTTGATTGGAAACCTGATGAATTTCTATTCCTACCGGCAAATTCTGCTGAATTTGCTGGACCATATTTTTTAATTCATCACCCAATTTTAAAATATTGCCCCCATTTTCCATGGAAACTGCAATACCCAAACAAGGTTGTCCATTGTAATACATCTGCGGAGCGGGAGGGTCAGAATTTTGCAAAGTAACCTTAGCAATATCGCCCAATTTAAAGGTTTTTCCATTGGCATTGATGAGTACATTTTTGATATTATCGACACTTTTAAATTGCCCATGCAAGCGAATGTATACATTATCAGTTTCAGTATTAATCATGCCGGCAGGAATCATCTTATTCTGTTCTTGAATAGCCTTATTTACCGCCTGTGGGCTAACGCCTAATTCCGCCAGTTTACTACTGTTCATTTCGACATAAACTTTTTGTTGTTGTTCGCCGATTATTTCCGCCTTACTGACATAATTTAAGGTCAAAAAAAGCCGACGAATTTTTTCTGCCTTTTGGCGTAATTCTTCGTAAGAAAATCCATCACCGGTGATGGCATAGACAGAACCATAGACATCATCGAATTGGTCGTTAAAATAAGGTCCTTTCACACCAGAAGGTAAATTACGCACCGAATCATTTGCTAAATTGCGCACTTCCTTCCAAGTTGGTTTTATCTGTGATGTTGGCACCGTCTGTTTGATATTGACATAGATAACAGATACAGAATCCTTAGAATAACTTTGTAGGTAATCCAATCCAGGAGTATCCTGTAATTTTTTTTCTAACTTATCCGTAACTTGGTCCTGCATTTGCTTAGCAGTAGCACCAGGCCAGCTTACCGTAACCACCATCTGTCTAATAGTAAATGAGGGGTCTTCCATCCGCCCAAGTTGCCAATAAGCAAAAAAGCCGGTGATAAAAAAGACGATGATAAAATACCAAACAATATTTTTATTTTTTAAAGAAACTTCTGTTAAATTTATCATAGTGTGTCACCATTTACTGGCTGCACCTTTTCACCGGCATGTAATTTGTTGACCCCAGCCGTTACAACAACAGCCCCTTCTGGTAACCCTTCTACCACGACTTGATTTTCTTTAAAAGAAGCTATCTTGATATTTTGCAAATTTACCTTGCCATCTTTTACCAGCCAAACTTGCGGTTGTTTATCTATCTGATAAATAGCTGTTAATGGCAAAATAAATCCCTTTTTCCCGTTCTGTGTCCCAATATCTACACTAGCAGTCATACCCAGTTTAATTCTCGGATTGGGATTGGCCAAGCCAACTTCTACCTTATAAGTACGCGTAACAGCATTTGCTACCGGCGAAATATCAATAATAGTTCCTTCCTGTTTTACGTCCGGCAAAGCCCAGAATGTGATTGGCAAATTTTTGCCAATTTTCAAACTATCAATTTTATTTTCTGGCACTTCTACCACTACTTCTAAATTTCCTGCCTGAACCAAAGATGCTACTGGCTGTCCAGCTTGTACCACCTGTCCAGTTTCTCCACTAATGGACGCAATGACTCCGTCGCAATTTGCTGTTAAATTGGCATAACCTAAACCATTCCCTGCTTCTGCACCTTGTGCCTGTGCCTGTTGGTAGTTTGCCAAAGCAGCATTGTAATTAGTTTGGTATGTATCTAACATGGCAGCACTAATAGCATTTTCTGCATATAGTTTTTTATAGCGCTGTAAATTAGATGTTGCCAAATCAAGCTGTGCCTTCGCTGCTTTTATCGCCCCAGCAGCTTTATTCACATTCTGTTGGGCATCAGCTGGATTTAGTCGCATCAAAACTTGCCCCTTATGTACAAAATCCCCAATATGTACATCTCTTGCTATAATCCGACCGCTAATTTGGAAAGCGAGTGGATTTTCGTACCGTCCCTTCACTTGGCCGGGATAAACATCCAAACCAGTGAGAGAACCAGGGCTAACCGTAACTGTCTTTACATAAGCTACATTCTCTTTTGGTACTTCTTTTTTACCACATCCAGAAAAAAATAGCAGTGGTAACAAGACAAAAACGCCGAAGAATTTCCATCCTCTCTGCAAAGTTTTCTACCTCCTTTTTCAATATGTATATCTATATTATAACATTTAATATTTGGGAAAATAAAAAAGCGGCGAATAATTTACCCTTCGCCGCCGTATCTACAAGAAATCAATTTCAATTTTGATTATCGATATGCAATTTTCGGAAGATGCCAAAGAACAAGCTGACAATAATTGCCACCACAGTGGCTAAACCCATACCGCGCAATTCTACTGGTCCGAAGGTCAAAACTGCACCGCTTAAACCGCTAATCATCGTCACTGCCGTTAGAATCATATTGCTAGATTTAGAATAATCTACTTTCTTTTCTACTAAAATGCGTATACCGGAGCAGGCGATAATACCAAAGAGCAGAATGCTGACTCCCCCCATGACTGGTACGGGAATAGCGTGAATCACCGCTGCTACCTTGCCAATAAAGGAGAAGAGAATCGCAAAAATTGCCGCGCCACCAATTACCCAGACACTGTACACGCGCGTTATCGCCATAACCCCCATATTTTCACCATAAGTAGTGTTGGGTGTAGAGCCGACGAAACCAGAAATAATATTGGACAAACCATCGGCAAAGAGTGAGCGATGTAATCCAGGGTCTTTTATCAAATCACGGTGCACGATGCTACCTGTCACAAGCAAATGTCCGATATGTTCGGCAAAGACTACAAACACCGCTGGAACTATCATCATAATCGCGCTGATATTAAACTCCGGTTTATAGAATGTGGGAATTTGAAACCAAGGTGCATTCGCAATGATAGAATAGTCAACAATGCCCAAACAGAAGGATAAAATATAACCAGAAACAACGCCGATAAGGACTGGTATAATACCGATAAAGCCACGTCCTAATATAGAAGCTAAGATTGTTACAACCAGCGTAAACATGGACACAAACATCGCTAAATGAGGCGATATATGGGAACTTGAATCTGGAATAAATCCAGACATTTTCAACGCCAGTGGAGCTAATTCCAAACCGATGACTGCTACTACAGAGCCCATCGCTGCTGGCGGTAAGAGAAAATCAATCCATTTAGTTCCCACTTTACCGATAATGAAAGAGAGCAAGATGAAACAACAACCAAAAGCGATAAAACCGCCCTGCGCATCGCCATAGTCAAGACCTGGTGTTGCTAAAACGGCCAAAACTGGAGAAATAAAGGCAAAACTAGACCCCAAATAAGCTGGCAGACGTCCTTTACATATCACCAAATACAGCAAAGTACCAATGCCATTCATAAAGAGTGCTGTCGCTGGATTGACATGCAATAAGAACGGAACCAATACCGTTGAACCAAACATGGCAAACAGGTGTTGTAAACTCAGGGGAATAGCTTGAAAAAATGGGACTTTTTCTTCAACATCGTAAAACTTCTTCATAGTTCCTCCTTTTGTCCGCTTTAACAAAAAAGCTTTCTCGCGAGAACGCAAGAAAGCCATAGTGCAGTAACAATCACCACTTCCCTTTTAACCTCGCTGGATTTTTTTAAAGGGACAATATTTTTTTCGAGTATTATAGCAGAAAAAATCTACGCTGTCAATTCCAAAGCACCTCTTCACGGTTTTGTACCATATAGCCGGCGATATTCTTTTTCATTGTGCAAGACTTTTTCGACATAATGTCTAGTCTCCCGAAAAGGAATGGCCTGATAATCGGCGAAATCATCACCCCAATGATACTCTTCCTGCCAGTGTAAAATTTGACCATGACCAGCATTATAGGCAGCCACAGCTAACACTTCATTATTATGAAATTCTCGCAATAAAAATGCTAAATACCATATTCCATAGCGAATATTGGTCTTTGGTTGATACAATTTGGCCACAGTATAATCTCTATCATGCAATTTACCAGCAATCCAGGCTCCTGTTTCAGGCATAATTTGCATCAAACCAATAGCCCCACGCTCAGATTGTGCCTTTGGCAGAAATTTACTTTCCGCCAAAATAACACCCGCCGCTAAAGAAGGATTAACACCATATTTATCTGAATAATATACAATTTCATTCTGATACGGATAGGGATAAAAATAAGTTTTTTCAAAACGGTCAACAAGGCCGTTTTTCATCCCTTCATATATACCCCAAAAAACCACACTGAGAAATAACCTATATTTCTCTTTTTTTACCTCCAACAAATTTGTGGCAAAAAAATTTTTGTTCACATAGATATGCCACTATCTATGCAGTTTCTTAATAAACTTCTCAAAGTTTCCCTTGAGTACAGACTATATCTTGTCCCTCAGCCTACTACACTGTTAGGGTAAAACCACTTCGGTACGCTTATACCTACTTCCCTCACGAGGAATAGTCGTTGAACTTTCTCCTATGCGGAGTTTAGCTGCTGATTGCCGATTTTTCATTCTAACACTTAGGATTTGACCTTATGCCATTCAACCAATTTTTTCTGTTTTCACCACTTTCATACTGGCTTATTTTTCAAACCAGCATTATAGTTTGGCTGACTTTACGGCTTTCCAGCAATTCAGTTTCTCTGTTGCATAATCAGCTTGTAATTATGGCTACACACTAGTTTCCCAATATGCTTACTATTTCACAGGGACAAAAATTGTCCTGCTGTGGTTTCAATAAAAACAAAAAAACCTGTCGCTGCATACAAATAACAATCATTTGCCGAATATCTTTTCTTCATCTATCTTTATTACCTTACTTATTTTTAACTTCTCGCCAAAGTTTTTCTACTTGCCCACGCAAAGCAAACAACGAGCCATTATTATCGATAAGCACATCAGCATAGGGGATTTTCTTTGCCAAAGGCCATTGGGCGTGCAGGCGCTCTTCCATCTCTTTTTCTGTGTAATGATT
The DNA here is from genome assembly GCA_020025135.1 of Pectinatus sp. Taxonomy (GTDB): domain Bacteria; phylum Bacillota; class Negativicutes; order Selenomonadales; family Selenomonadaceae; genus JAHHSQ01. The sequence goes on along the minus strand of JAHHSQ010000012.1, from coordinate 23,006 downwards.
GCGCGCTTTCATGCGCGCTTTTTGCTTATCTACACTGGCTGTAACCAACCAAATAACGTGACAATATTTCTGCCAACCACTTTCCAAAAGTAGTGGTACATCTAAAATAACCTGTTTTATTCCCTGTGCCTGCCAAAAATCAATTCTTCGCTTGATTTCCTTTAAAAGGAGCGGATGCAAGTACTCTCGCAAAAGGCTTGGCGCACTTTTGTCGTTTAACACCCACTGTGCCAAGCGTTTTTTATCTAAACTACCATCTTTATTTAAAATCACATTGCCCAAATTTTGAACCTGTTTTTGATATTTTCCTCTCGTTTACACAGACTCGACTCCGTGCCGTTCTTCCTTGAACGTCTCGCAATTTCTTGTGAGCATAGACTATCTCTTCTCCCTCAGCCTTTTCTGTTAGGGCGAAACCGCTTCGGCACTCTTATGCCTACTTCCCCTAAGGGAATAGTCGTTGAACCTTGCCTTTTTAGGACCTTGGCTGCTGATTGCCGATTTTCTAATGTTTAGGTTTTAACCATACATCATTCGCTTGTTTGTTTTTGCTTTCGCCACATTCGCACTGATTTATCTTTCAAAATTATGCTGTAGTACAATCGACTTTACGGTATCCCAGCAATTCAATTTCTTTTTTCACACAAGTTTCCCTATGCGTTTACTATTTTGCTAAAACAAATTAATAAAAATTCCATAATGGGCAATATGGTTCTGAAAATTCACGCACAAGAGCATCGGCATCAATGACTTTTGCTCCTAATTCGACTAAAATCGTGCTAACGGTGCTTTTACCAGAGGCAATTCCTCCGGTCAAGCCAATGATATTTATTTCTTCTTGTTTATAAAACATTTATTCTGACCTTTCTTACAGAATGACTTGTATACCTTTACTTTACTGCCTATAAGTGATAAAGGCACAAATAAAAATTTTTCAAAACAAACAAATTCCCATCACAATAATTTTTGGCAATGTGGACAATACGTTGTTCCGCGCCCACCTACTTTTGTTTTCACCAGAATGGACTGACAACGACGACATTTTTCCTTGCCGCGACCATAAACCCACAAATGCTTCTGATGAGCTCCTTTTTCGCCTAAACCATTAACATAATCACTAAAAGTGGTACCACCATCCTTTATTCCAGCTGCAATAACTTTGTTAATGGCTTCCTTTAAATCTTCAGCTTGTGCCAAAGTCATATTTTTAACATTGCTGGTCGGTTGAATATGCGCTAAAAAGAGCGCTTCATCTACATAAATATTGCCCAAACCAGCTACATATTTTTGATTTAATAAAAAAGGCTTTATTTGACCGTGTTTTCTCTGAGACAGTTGATATAAATACTCACCAGTGAATTCAGGGCTAAGTGGCTCCGGCCCTAATTCGTGCAAACCACTTATTTTGTCTATTTCTTCTGGATAAATGGCATATAAAGTGCCAAAAGTACGCATATCGGCAAAAGATAATTTATTTCCATCGTCTAAAGAAAAAACTATTTTCTCATATTTAGCTTCAGTATTTACTGGCAAATACCGCAACTGTCCAGTCATGCGTAAATGAAAAATAGCCTGTACACCATTTTCCAGTACTAATATGAGATATTTGCCTCGCCTTTTCACAGCTGTAATTTTCTGCCCTTGAACACGTTTTTTATATTCTATGACACTCGGATATTTTATCAATCTTTCCAAGAAAATTCGCACGTCAATAATGCGTTTTCCTACCAAAAAAGGGTCTAATGTCCGTCTAATCGTCTCCACTTCTGGCATTTCTGGCATGATTATCCCTCCTTAAAAAAGCTATCTTTATTATACAATTTGTTATTTATATTGTATAATAATATTTCTGGGTATGCTATTATTTTAGCGTTATTGAGGTGTGTTTATGCATAACAATATATCACATGAAGAGCAACAGCGTTACAATAAACGCTTTTTGGAATTTTGCGAAACTGATTCTAACATTGGGAAAAAAATGTCACTCATTCTAGAAACAGGGAAAATTCTCATGGAATCAGGAGCAGATACTAGGCGAATTACTTCCGTTATGAAACGGGCGGCAATGTGTATGGGATTAAAAAAAGAAGATGTCCATATCCACATTACCTATACCACTATTATGTTAAATATCAATAGTGGCAATCATTCCATCACAAAATTTCAAAAATGCCTCCACCACGGCATCAATATGACCATGGTTTCGGCCATCAGTCGTATGACCTGGCAAGCTACTGCTGATAATTATACTCTAAAACAGTATCAAAGCGAATTAAAAAAATTACTCGCACTCAAAAGGAATTATTCTCCTCTTGCCACCACTATTTGTGCTGGTTTTGCTTGTGGTGCTTTCTGTAAATTATTTGGCTGCGACTGGATGTCTTTTTTCTACACCTCCTTCTGTGCAGCCGTCGGCTTTTACAGCAAATCCCTTTGCACTCGTTTTGATATAAATCCCTATGCTTCAGTGGCTATAGCTTCATTTATTTCTACGGTTTTGGCCTTTATCACTTCTTTCATGCCAGGCTCAAGCACACCGCTCCATCAAATGCTCGCTTGCGCCCTCTTTGTCATTCCTGGTGTTCCGCTCATAAATTGTATCGAAGACCTTTTAGATAGCTATATCATTTCTGGTACCACCCGTGGAATAAATACGATTTTAGTGGTCGGCAGTATGTCCTTTGGCATTTTTTTCGCCATCAAACTTTGCAATGTGCAAAATTTTTCACTGATAAATATGAAGCCAGAGTATGAATTTTTTTCCTCCTACATCACTTTTTCTATCGCCGCAGCTATTGCAGCCATGGGCTTTTCTACCATCTTTAATGTCCCTAAGAGACTGCTCGTCTTTATCGCTATTGGCGGTATCATTTCTGTTTGCACGCGCAATTTTATTAATTTTGACATGAATATGGGTCTCCCCTTAGGTTCATTTATTGGCGCCGTAGCTGTCAGTATTTATGCCAGTTGCATTCTAAATTATGTACAAACACCTATGTACGTCATTACAATTCCCTCTGTCATTCCTATGATACCTGGCGTCTTAATGTACCGCCTCATGTTCGGAATCATCAATATTGGCAAACTCAATATTGTCTCCTTTATGAATATCTTTCACTGGGGAGTAATCGCCATTTTAACCACACTCGGCATCGCCGTGGGGGCAGCTATTCCTAATATCTTAGCAAAAAAATACTTGCAAAATACCCACCTCAATATGTAGCATAATTCAGTTTACAATAATACATTTTTGTTTATAAAGTATTGCATTTAAATGTATTTTTGTATTATTATAGAAAATATCTTTCATTAATTATTTTTTTATTTTAAAGGATGGTGTGTCATCATGGATGTCCTGAGCAAATGTATATCTCAGGTGAATAATGTTTTATGGAGTTATGTCCTCATTGTTTTATTGATTGGCTCTGGCCTTTTTTTTACTTTTAAAACTAAATTCGTGCAAATTCGCTTTTTAAAAGAAATGTTTCGTTTACTTACAGATACAGCTGGAACAAAAATGGAAGGCAAGCGAATTTCTTCTTTCCAAGCTTTTTGCGTCAGTACAGCTTCTCGTGTCGGAGTAGGTAATATCGCTGGTATCGCCATCGCCGTCGTCACTGGTGGACCAGGCGCTATTTTTTGGATGTGGATTATTGCCATTCTTGGTTCCGCAACTGGCTTTGTAGAAAGTACATTAGCACAAATTTATAAAGTGCCGCATAAATCAGAAAAGGGAATTTTCTTAGGTGGCCCTGCTTATTACATAAAAAATGCCTTGCATTCTCCCTTTATGTCCGTCTTCTTTGCCATTTTAATCAGTGTTACATACGGTCTTATTTTTAATTCAGTCCAAGCTAATACTATCGCCTTATCTTTGCAAGCTGGATTTGGTGCTGATAGAACTATCGTCGGCATAGTGATTAGCTTGCTATCTGCCTTGGTCGTCTTTGGCGGACTCTCTCGCATTGCTCGAGTAACTGAATATATGGTTCCCATCATGGCTGGTATCTACATTCTAGTAGCCATTGGAGTGACCATTTACAATATCAATAAATTACCTTTGGTTTTAATGACTATCGTCAAAAGTGCCTTTGGCCTCAATGCTGCTATCGGCGGCGGTATGGGGATTGCCGTAATGACCGGTATCAAGAGAGGACTCTTCTCCAATGAAGCCGGCATGGGTTCTGTACCAAATGCAGCTGCTACTGCTGACACCAGCCACCCAGTTAAACAGGGTCTCATTCAAGCACTAGGTGTCTTTGTCGATACATTGTTTATCTGCTCTTCTTCTGCCTTCATCGTACTCCTCTCTGGAGATTATACCAAATTGGGGGAAACTGGTATTCGCTTAGTACAAACTGATTTAGCGATGTACTTTGGCAATTACGCTTATAGCGGTGTCGCATTTATCATTTTTCTATTTGCCTTTACTTCCATTATCGGCAATTATTATTATGGCGAAATCAACATCAAACATCTCACGCCCAATCCGCTCTATCTTAATATCTTCCGCTTTTTAGTAGCTGTTATGGTATTTTTCGGCTCTATCGCAGAACTAAATCTCGTTTGGAATTTGGCCGATTTATTTATGGCTTTCATGGCTATCACCAATATTGTGGCTATTCTCCTTTTAGTAAAACCAGCTTGTATTGCCTTAGAGGATTATGCTAGGCAAAAAAAAGCTGGCATCAAAGAGCCAGTTTTCCATGCCCACGTGCTCCCCAAACAAGATGGTATTTTCTATTGGAATGATGGGGTAAAAATCGAAAAATAAATTAAAAAACCTGCAACGTAAAGTTGCAGGTTTTTTTTATTCTTTCGGAGTTTCATGTAAAATCAAATTCGGATTATTATTAAGAATCCACCCTAAAGCCCACTCATTGTTTAGCAAAAGGACCGGACGTTTAACGATATCATAGACAAACATACCTCGTTCTGCGCCCTTTAAGCTTTCTGGAGTAACCGGTGAACCATCTTTATAGCTCAACCAGCGAGCTACTTCATATGGTTGCATAACGATATCAATATCGACGTTATACTCCTTCTTTAAACGATATTCTAAGACGTCAAATTGCAATTTTCCAACTGTCCCTACAATGTAACTTTCCGTAGACAGGCCGGCCTGTTCAAATAGTTGCACAGCACCCTCTTGAGTAAGCTGAGCAATCCCCTTCATAAATTGCTTGCGCTTCATCGTGTTTTTGGCACTAACACGGGCAAATTTTTCCGGTGGGAAAATAGGGAAATCAGCAAATTTAAAATGTTCCTTCCCCTCACAAATAGTATCGCCGATGCTAAATGTTCCAGTATCAAATAAGCCGACAATATCACCTGGATAAGCTTCATCAATGATTTGTCTATCTTGGGCCAAAAACTGTTGGGGTTGGGATAATTTAATCTCTTTATCGCGTTGCACATGATAAACTGGCATATTGCGCGTAAACTTACCCGAACAAATTCTAATAAAAGCCAAACGGTCATGATGCGCTGGATTCATATTTGCCTGAATTTTAAAAACAAAGGCGGAAAATTCCGGATTATCGGCCGCAATAATGCCTTTATCCGACATATGCGGTTGAGGAGGAGGCGCCAAACGCAAATATTCTTCTAAGAAGTTTTGCACACCAAAATTGGTCATAGCACTACCAAAAAACATCGGTGTCAACTTTCCTTGAGCTACTTTTTCTGGTTGCCACTTTTCGCCAGCAGTATCAAGAAGGTCAATATCAAACTCTAAATTGCTATAATCTTCTTCTGACAATACCGCAGCTGCCTCGTCACTAGGAAAAGGATATTTCTGCGATTCTCTTTCCTTTTGTCCATGCGTATTATCCTGAGCAAAAAGCTCAATAGTCTTTTCCAAGCGGTTATAAACACCACGATATTGTCCATCTACGCCTACCGGCCATGTCATTGGGTAGGCTCTGATACCGAGAACAGTTTCTATTTCTTCCATCAAATCAAGCGGTGCTTTTCCATAACGGTCCAACTTATTGACAAAAGTAAATATCGGAATATTGCGCTCTTTACAGACAGCGAATAACTTTTTCGTCTGTGCTTCTATCCCCTTAGCAGCATCTATAACCATGACTGCACTATCTACGGCCATCAAAGTTCGATACGTATCTTCACTAAAATCTTGGTGACCTGGTGTATCCAAAATATTGATACGACAGCCATTATAATCAAATTGCAAAACGCTAGATGTTACAGAAATACCACGCTGTTTTTCGATTTCCATCCAGTCAGAAACTGCATGGCGCTGTGTTTTACGCGATTTAATAGAGCCAGCGAGGTGAATAGCTCCCCCATATAAGAGCAATTTTTCTGTCAACGTTGTTTTACCAGCATCGGGGTGAGAAATGATGGCAAAAGTTCGGCGTCGTTTAATTTCTTCCTCAAAATTTTTTTTCATGCATATTTTCCTTTTAGTTTATTTTTTCATTAAAGTAGCATAAATTCCCGCCTTTTTCAAGGTCTTCACCATAGTATCCCCAATATCGGAAACAGTATCTGCTGTCATGATTCCTGCCGCATGCAAAGCTTTAATTTTATCAGCAGCACTACCATGCCCACCAGAAATAATAGCCCCTGCATGTCCCATTCTCTTGCCAGGAGGAGCAAATTGCCCACTAATGAAAGCTGCCACTGGTTTCTTCATATTTTCTTTAATCCACTGAGCAGCTTTTTCTTCGGCATTGCCACCAATTTCGCCTATCATAAAGACGGCTTTTGTATCATCATCGGCATTGAATAATTTCAAGCAATCAATAAAATCTGTGCCTTTAATAGGGTCGCCACCAATACCTATTACAGTAGTTTCTCCCAGTCCATTGATACTCATCTGATGCATCGCTTCATAAGTTAAAGTCCCAGAACGAGAAACGATGCCAATATGCCCCTTTTTCTGAATTTTGGCTGGAATAATGCCAATATTACAAGCTTCAGCTGTCAAAATTCCTGGACAATTTGGCCCAATTAAGCGCGTTTTCTTCCCCTGCATATAGGCACGTACGCGCAACATATCTTGTACTGGAATATGTTCAGAAATACAAACAACCAATTCTATCTCTGCTTCTACCGCTTCCATGATACTGTCAGCTGCAAAACGCGCCGGTACAAAAATTACAGAAGCATTGGCCTGCGTATTCTTTATCGCTTCTTGCATCGTATTAAAAACAGGAATACCATCTAATACAGTTTGACCACCTTTGCCAGGCGTAACACCACCGACAATCTTGGTACCAGCTGCTAACATATTTTTGGTATGAAACATCGCCTGTTTACCGGTAATACCTTGAACCAATACTCTAGTTTCTTTATCAATTAATATTCCCATTTTGTCTCCCTTATTCCTCCTGCTCTTTCACCAAAGCAATTATTTTTTTAGCCCCTTCTGGCATTGACTTTACGATATGCACATTTGGCAAGGAGGCTTCTTTTAAAATTTGCATACCTTCATTGACATTGGTTCCTTCTAAACGCACGACAATAGGCAATTTTAAATCTAACATCTGACAGGCCCGCACTAAACCATCGGCAATGGTATCGCATTTATTGATACCACCAAAAATATTGACAAAAATTCCCTTGGCCTGCCCATCTTCCGTCATAATGCGAAAAGCTTTGGCATTGTCTTCGGCAGTTCCTTGACCGCCAACATCAAGAAAATTAGCCGGACTACCACCATAATAATGAATAATGTCCACCGTAGCCATAGCTAGACCCGCTCCGTTGACCATACAAGCTACATCTCCGCCCAAATTAACATAATTTAGGCCAATGCTATTCGCTTCTATTTCTTTATGGTCATCTTCACTATTATCGCGCATATCGGCCCATTCTGGGTGACGGTAGGCAGCACTATCATCTAAATTCATCTTCACATCCAAGGGAATAATATTATGTTCCTTAGTTTCTACTAGCGGATTGATTTCTAAAAGTGAACAATCTTGTGCTAAAAAGACACGATATAATTTTTGCAAAATATCTACAACTTTATTGACCTGTTCTCTAGGAAAACCTAATTTATACGCTAAGCGACGCGCCTGAAATGACAATAAACCAACATGGATATCGATATATTCCTGATAAATTTTATCTGGTTCTTTGGCTGCTACTTCTTCAATTTCCATGCCACCAGCCGGAGAAGCAATACAGGTAATTTTTTCTTTTTCTCTATCTATCACAAAACTGAGATAATACTCTTTATCGATATTGCATCCAGATTCAATGAGAAGACGATTGATTATCTTTCCTTCTGGTCCAGTTTGTTTGGTAACTAATTTTTTACCCAACATTTCTTGTGCATATTTTTCTACCTCTTCTAAAGAGCGGGCCACCTTTACACCGCCAGCCTTCCCACGACCGCCAGCATGAATTTGTGCTTTGACAACCCAAATATCGCCTCCCAATTCCTGAGCATTACCAACGGCTTCTTCGGCATTAAAGGCCACCTTGCCAGCCGGTACATTAATGCCAAACTGTCTCAATATGGCTTTTCCCTGATATTCATGAATATTCATTCTTACACCTCTTCTTTTTTAGTCTTCCAACAATTTCGGAAAATTTGTCAAACGTTCATTCAATGTATTGGCTGAAATGGGCGATAAATAGATTTTTTCGTCCGTAATAATGCAAGTTTTTACTTTTTCTCGCTGACAACAATATTCGCCATTTTCACAACTGATAAAACCCTTTATTTTGGCAAAATCCAAAATGGCAATAATTTTGCTCAACGGCATAATGACATTAGAACCTATGTGCAAAAAGATATCATTCACCTGACTTTCTTAACTTTCTTCTCTCTTCATAACGCAAATCATACTTCAAGGAATGCAAATTTGCTTCTATTACCTGCGGTGTAATCTGCTCTGGCGGCATAGCTCGATAAAGCATCACCAAAAGTTGCAACGCCATTTCATCTTGTTCAATATCGACACTAGCCGCCAGTGCTTGTACCAACTGACTGCGGATTTTATTTACTAAATCTTCATCACAATCGATTTGTTTTCTTATCTCGGCATAACGAATCCACGGTTTGGTCAAGAGCAATTTTTGAATTGCTCCGTATTTTTCTTTTTTTAACTGGCGCTGACAATGTACGCAAAAAGTCCGTTGTGGTGGGCAAAGAACTTGGCAGCGCGCACATGGATGCCATTTTTTTTGGGTCTTAAGCAAATTAAATTTTTCATGCTGAATTAAATTCTTTTTTAAAATAGAGGCTAATTCTCTATCTTGCATTTGCTCTAATTGTGCATCAATATTGGCTTCTTCGCTGGAAGAGAGGGCAATTTTATCTAAAACTTCTCTCCACTCACGACCTACCGCCTCTTTTTGCCACCCCAATTTTTTTTCTGGTTTCACGCCGTATGCAAAGTGAATTTTTTTAACCAATTGATAATTTAGCTTTTCATTTATTTTATCACGAATTTCTAGCTCCATATAGCGCAAATTATTCGCTAAATTATTGTTTTCAATGGCAATGGTCAAAGTGCCAAAAGCAAAATTCTTGGGATAAGTATACTTCGCCAAATGCCTGCCAACAATGTCTTCCCAGTAAAAACGAATCAAATATAGTTTGTATTCTGGGGCATTCGTCAGATGTTGAATAGCTCTAGGTATAACCTCACCAGCAATTTTCAAATAGGGAAGTTTTTTTCTCTTCACTCTGGCACCACCTTTCCTGCTTCCACTTGATAAAAATAGCTAGTGGCATTTTGTGGAAACAGTTCTTTTTCGGTTGCTGTTATGATTGTTTGAATATTCTGTTTAATAATGTATGACAACATCTTCTCCCGCCGCAAAACATCCAACTCACTCATAACATCATCTAACAATAAAATCGGCAACTGTTGTGTTTTTGCATAAATATACATAGTCTCAGCCAACTTTAAAGACAAGACAGCACTTCTCTGTTGCCCCTGCGACGCAAAATTTTTCATAGGAATATCATTCAAATAAAATTGCACATCGTCGTGATGTGGGCCAAAACTAGTATAGCCACGTTGAATATCTTTTTCCCGATTTTGCTCTAAAAGACTGGCATATAATTCTTTAAAAACGGCAATATTCTGCGGGTTTTTCTGCTCATTAAAACCCTTACATTGATATTTCATCTGCAGTTTTTCACATTCTTCAGTGATATATGTCTGCATATTTTCAGCTAATTGCGACAATTCGCTGACAGCCTGACGGCGTTTGTCCCATAAAAAAGCGGCACACTCTACCAACTGGACATCCCAAACTGCTAACATCTTCCAATCGGCTTGGCGATGCAGAATTCTTTTGAGCAAATTATTGCGCTGAGCAATTAACCTGTTATATTCCACTAATTTCACATAATAATGTCTATCTATCTGTGACAGCTCGATATCCAAAAAACGCCGACGTTGAGCAGGTGCTCCCTTAATAATGGCCAAATCTTCAGGAGAAAATAAAACCGTTAACAAATTACTTGGTAAATCGCGCTGTCTACCAGGCATGCCATTGAGCGTGATTTTTTTACGTTCACGTTTGAATAATTGTAAGTCAATGCTATTTTCTACGTCAAGACGACGAAAAATAATTTCAATGTGGGCACCATCAGCTTTAGTATTTATCAAATCAGCATCATTTTTTAACCGATAAGATGTCCCCAAAGAAGCATAATATATCGCTTCTAATAGATTTGTTTTTCCTTGGGCATTGCGACCCCAGAAAATATTTAACTGTGGGTGTAACTTTAATTGCAAATCAAGGTAATTTCTGAATTGATGCAATGTTATAGAATAAATATACATTATCATCCATCCCATCTTTCCCTCTTTATTATAGACTATGTAGCAAAATATAAAAAGTCAAGAACAATATGTTCTTGACTTTTTTATCTGCACCAAACTAATTATTCGTCCGCATTGGGGTAACAACGTAAATAAAACTATCATCTTGTAGTGGTTTTACTGTAATCGGCTGCAAGGAAGAATTGAGAGAAAGGACGATATCTTCTGCTTCGATATGTTTTAATACATCGACAAGATAATCTACATTGAAGGATATTTTGACCTCTGGTCCAGTTATTTTTACATTAATGTGTTCTTCTGCTTTTCCTACGGTCAAGTTTACAGAGGTTAAGGTCAAAATATTGTCAGAGAAAAATAGAGAAACTGTATTGTATTCATTAGAGCGCGAGATGAGAGCCACACGTTCAATAGCTTTTTTTAGTTCATCTTTTTTCACATTCACTTCCGTCATAAAGGTCTTGGGAATGACATTTTGATAATTTGGGAATGTTCCTTCGATAAGACGCGATTGAATGTAGATATTTTCATAAGAAAAGCTGATTTGATTGTTGGAATAATTAATAAATACATCAGAGGGAATATCAGAAACCAAAAGTGTGGATAGATCATCTAAAAGCGTTGCTGGAATTATTAACTGTAAATTAGGATTTTCCAAATTATCTAAAACTTCGTGTTTTACCGCTAAACGATGCATATTAGTACCGACCATCGAAATGCGTGCTTGTTGAATATCTAAAAGACAGCCAGTAAAAACAGGTCTATTGCCGTTTTTAGCAGAAGCGAATGAGGTTTTGTCAATCAGGTCTAATAAGATGTTATTACGAATTTTGAATTGATTTACAGCTGGCATTTTTTCTAAAACAGGATAATGTTCTATGGGCATACTTACTAAATTAAATGTAGCTGTACCGGAGCTAATATTAACTAAATTATTATCAGTATTAGTTGTAATTTGAATATTATCATTGGGTAGAATGCGTGTCATATCATAAAAGTATTTAGCAGGTAATAAAATTTTTCCTGTTTCAATTATATCCGCTTCGATATGACAAATAATGCTAATATTTTCATTGGTTGCTTTCATTATTAATTGATTATGCACTGTTTCACAGTGAATGCCAGATAAATATTCTTTTTCTGGTTTATTGTTTATGGCTTTTAAGAGTACTTGAATAGTTTGTACCAAATCTGTTTTTAAGCAATTTATTTTCATGTTTTTTTCCTTTCTTTAATATTATTATATATGTTAATAAAATTTAGTAGTCATAGTAGTAGGGGCTGTGAATAAGTTGATAAGTCTAAAAAATAATGTTCTTATCCACTCTTTATCTGTTGATAAGTTGTAGATAAGTTTGTAAGTAAAAATTTTTTTTCAGAAAAATATCCACATGATAAAAATTATCCACAATTTATATACATAATATACCTGATTTAATGCACAGTTGTGGATATTTTTCTTTTTTTAAATATTTTTGATATGATTTGTTAAATCTTCCAAAGTATTTTGCAATTTTGTATCTGTTTTAGACTGACGAGAAATTTTATCATAGGCATGTAAAACAGTAGTATGGTCCCTTCCCCCAAAAACTTCACCGATACGTGGCAATGAAGCATCAGTCAGAGTGCGACATAAATACATAGCAATTTGTCGCGGAAAAGCTAAATTGCGTGTTCTTTTTTTGGCAATTAATTCCGAAATATCTATTTTAAAATAAGTAGCAACAATTTCTTGAATCAATTCTAAAGTGATAGTCTTAGTTTCTCCACTGGTAAAGACATTTTGCAGTGCTTCGGCCGCTAGCCGCTTGCTAATTGGTTCTTTATTGAGCGAAGCAAAAGCCATAACTCTCGTCAACGCACCTTCTAGTTCGCGAATATTATTGTCGATGCGACTAGCTATATAGACCATCACATCGTTAGGAACAGTCAAATTTTCTAAAAGGGCCTTTTTCCGCAAAATGGCGATACGTGTTTCCAAATCAGGTGCTTGAATATCAGTAATTAATCCCCATTCAAAACGAGAACGCAAGCGGTCTTCTAAGGTTTGAATTTCACGAGGGTGACGGTCACTCGAAATGATAATTTGTTTGTTGGCATCATGTAAGGTGTTAAAAGTGTGGAAAAATTCCTCTTGGGTATGTTCTTTTTTAGAGAGAAATTGAATATCATCAACGAGTAATACATCGATATTGCGATATTTTTGGCGAAATGCTTCTGGTGTGCCATCACGGATAGAATTGATGAGTTCATTGGTGAATTTTTCGCTGGAAATGTAAAGAACACGCATTTCGGGATGATTTTTTAAAATCTTATGGCCGATAGCGTGCATGAGGTGTGTCTTGCCGAGACCGACACCGCCATACATGAAAAATGGATTGTATACTTCGGCAGGGCGTTCAGCTACTGCTAAAGCGGCAGCGTGAGCGAAGCGATTCGAGTTACCGGTGACAAAAGTATCGAACGTGTATTTAGGATTTAAAGAAGAAGCATCACCAGGGGAAATAGGGAGAGGGGCTGTGGAACTAGGAGGTGTCATTTCACTAGAGGGATTGGCACTCACTACTTGGTCCTCAACTGGTGGATAATTTAAAGTTATTTGCTGGTCCTCAGGAAAATATGTACTTTTATCTCCAGAACTGCTGATGATAATTTTTAGATTTTTCTGGGTAATTTTCTGAGCAGCTTGTTTAATATTTTTCAAATAGGAGTCTTCTATCCATTTTTTAGCAAAATCAGTTGAGGTGGATAATTCCAAACTGGTAGCAGTCAACTTTACTGGTTTTAGAGGCCGAAGCCAAGTATCGCAAACGACGGACGTGAGAGATTTTTCCAGTTCTTGGAAAATTTGCTCCCACAGCGTTTGTATCTGTGTGTTATCCATAAGTTATTCCTTTCTCGAGCAGAAAATATATTTTAAGTTATCCACAAAGTTATGCACATCTGTTGATAACTTTATTGCATAAAAAATTTTTTACTTAAAAAAACACATAAAAAACAGGCTTAAATATTAGATATCTAAGCAAAAGTGGGCTGTGGATATTTATGTTGATATGTATAATAATCTTATCAAAACAATACCGAGTTATCAATAATTATTTTCGCTTTATCTTCTTCGTTGTTGACACTATGCATTGTGTAGTCTATAATTTCAGATAGTAAAATAGCTTGTATTTTCTGTGGAGGAGGTGAAAGAAGTGAAAAGAACTTTCCAACCTAATAACCATTGGAAAAAGAAAACACACGGATTTCGAGAAAGAATGAAGACTAGAGGCGGACGTTTAGTATTAAAAAGAAGACGCGCTCGTGGCAGACATAAGTTATCCGCATAAGCACGAGATGATATAGAGAAATAGTGTATAATCGTGCAAGGGAAGGGGCATCCCCGCGTTTTGACGCAGGGGTGTTTGTCCCTTTTTCTTTTTGTTGGTGCCTTGTAATTAGGAAATTAAGAACACATAGCACTTGGCTCAGGCCAGTAAGCTGTAGTCAGTATAAATAAAAAGTGAGGAGAAGCTGTTTGTACCAGTTAGTTTATCTAGATGCTCTATCTAAAAAAATTGGTCAGATAGCAGAACGGACGTTGGTAAAATTACTAAAGTCTGCTCGCAGATTATAATGGATAAAAAATTACCGCGAGCCATTATCATGCGCGATGAGAAGGTCTTTCAGGATATCTATGAGAAAGGATATTCCGTGGCGGATAGATATATGGTTTTACATATTTTACCGCAGGCCCAAAGCCGTGCTAAAGTAGGTTTTGCTGCGGGAAAAAAGCTAGGAAATGCGGTGGTGCGTAATCATGTCAAGCGCATGCTTCGCGAAGTATACCGGCATAAAAAGCATCGAGTTCGCGAGGATTGCTGTATTTTTCTAGTAGGCAGAAAGGCGGCTGTGACGGCTGACTTAGAAATGTTGCATAAGTCCTTCCGCTATCTTTGTAAAAAAGGAAATATTTGGAAAATGGCAAGCAGGTGAATTTATGGCGCGGGTATTTTTGATGCTTATAAGATTTTATCAGCTTTGCATTTCGCCGTTTTTTCCCCCTAGTTGTCGCTATTTTCCGACCTGTTCAGAATATGCCCGAGAGGCTATCGAAAAATATGGCGCGTGGCAGGGGGTCTATATGGCTATAAAGCGTATTTTGCGTTGTCATCCCTGGCATAAAGGTGGCTATGACCCAGTTAAATAATACACAGTATAGGATGTGAGAAGTTGACAGAGTTTTTTTCGACACTATTTCACCCCCTAGTGCAGATTCTCGACGTGGTGGTGGGGTTTTTCTACCATATTACGGAAATGTGTGGCATTCCCAATTATGGTTTAGCGATAATTTTAATGACTGTGGTAATTAAAATTATCTTGTATCCTTTGACTTTGAGACAAGTGAAATCCATGAAGGCAATTCAAGAATTACAGCCTAAAATGAAGGAATTGCAAAAGAAATACAAATCTGACCCAAAGGAATTGCAAAGACAGATGGGGCTGTTGTATCAGGAAGCGGGTGTCAATCCACTTTCTGGATGTTTGCCTCTATTGGCGCAGATGCCGATATTAATGGGGATGTTTTATGCCTTGCAGAGCGTGCATTTTACGCATGACCCGTCGTTCCTTTGGATTCCCAATTTAGCCCATCCAGACCCCTATTATATTTTGCCAGTTCTATCTGCTTTGACCACTTTTTTAACCCAGTGGCAAACAAGTAAGGATTCCGGTCAAGGGTCGCAGATGAAGGCAATGATGATTTTTATGCCTATATTTATCGGTTGGATTAGTTTGAAATTTGCTGCTGGTTTGGTATTGTATTGGGTAGTTATGAATTTGATGCAGGCTCTGCAGCAGTGGTGGATGTACAGAAATCCCAAGGATGTACCTGATAAAAAACTGAAATAGAGAAAGGATGCTTGTAATATGGGAAGAGTAATTGAGGTAAGCGGTAAAGATGTTGCTGAGGCGAAGGAAAATGCTTTACGCGAGTTACAGCTGGAAGCCGATGAAGTTATCTTTGAAGTTATCGAGCAACCAACAAAAAGTTTTTTGGGATTGAGAAATAAAGAAGCGCGTGTGCGAGCTACTGAGAAAGAATTGCCTCCAGGTGAAAAAGCAGCTAATTTTTTGACAAAGGTTTTAGGAATTCTCGAAATAGAGGATTTAAAAATTGCTCATTCTAGCAATGATGAAAGCGAAATTTTTCAGCTTAGTGGCAAGGATATGGGTATTGTCATCGGCAAACATGGTCGGACATTGGATGCTCTTCAGTATTTGAGCAACCTAATCGCGAATAAAGGTTTACAGGAAAATAGAAAACACATTGTTTTAGACGTAGAAGGGTATCGGGATAGACGAGAAGAAACCTTGGTACAGTTAGCTCGACGTCTAGCAGAAAAGGTCACATTTACCAGAGAAAAAATGGTATTGGAACCAATGAATAGACATGAACGAAAGATTATTCATATGGCTCTACAGGATTATCCGCACATTACTACTTATAGTGTCGGAGAAGAACCTCATCGCACGTTAGTGATTGAATATCAGCGTAAAGAATAGTGACCGTTGGTAAAAGCTGTCCAAATTTGGGCAGCTTTTTCGATTATTTAGCGTTAAAGAGTTTTGGTTGCAGGGTGCGGTATGATATTATAAAATCAAAAGCAAGTCTGAAAAGAAAGGCAGGTGGGTGGGCATTTTCGTGGGAAAAGGTCTGCCAACAAAGAAGTGAAGTTAAATAAAGAGGATACCATTGCTGCCATTGCGACACCTTTTGGTGCGGGCAGTATAGGGGTGATTCGTCTGAGCGGGGAAAAGGCGATAGAAATTGTGGAGAAAATTTTTGTATCTCCTAAGCATACGCCACTAGGTGATTTTCCCTCGCATCGAGTCATCTATGGACATATTGTGGATAAAGATAAGGCAGAAATTATCGATGAAGTGATTTGTTTGGTTATGCGAGCGCCACGCTCCTATACGCGAGAAGATGTCGTGGAGATTCAGTGTCATGGTGGTATGATGCCACTAAGGCGGATTTTAGCATTGGTTTTAGCACAGGGAGCGCGTTTGGCAGAGGCGGGAGAATTTACCAAACGTGCCTTTTTGAATGGGCGTTTGGATTTAGCACAAGCGCAAGCCGTTATGGACATTATCGAAGCTAAATCGGAAAGTTCTCTGCGCATGGCATCGGGGCATTTAATGGGAAAATTCTCGCAGCAGATAAATTCGATTCGTGAACCGCTCTTAGAAATGATTGCCCACTATGAGGCGACGATTGATTTTCCAGAGGAGGAAGTTGACCCAGTAGATAATTTGGCAGTGAGTGAAACTTTGTACGATTTGCAGGCGGATATCGATGAGATGTTGCGTACGGCTCATACTGGTCGCATTCTCAAGGATGGTTTGATGACAGCAATTATTGGAAAACCAAATGTTGGCAAGTCCAGTTTGCTCAATTTCTTTTTACAGGAAGAACGGGCTATCGTTACTGATATCCCAGGTACGACGAGAGATAGTTTGGAAGAATATGCTAATATTGAAGGCATTCCATTTCGCTTTATCGATACCGCTGGCATCAGAGAAACAGAAGATAAGGTAGAAAAAATTGGCGTAGAAAAAGCACACACTTATTTGGAACAGGCGGATATTATCTTAGTGGTACTAGATAGTTCCCGTCCTCTGGATGAAAATGACGAACGCATTTTTGCCATGTTGAAAGAGAAAGATTGTTATGTATTGGTGAATAAAAGTGATTTACCAGCGCAGTGGGATATAGATGTTTTACCAGAAGGAATTAATAGAAAACGTGTTTTTCTAATTTCGACACGTCGTGGAAGTGGTTTAGAGAATGTTATTGAGGCTATCAAGGAAGATGTATATAGCGGTAATGCCCAGCGAGAAGAGGCCATTTTTGTCAATAATGTTCGACAGGTAGAGGCTTTAAAGAAAGCCAAACAACATTTGGACGATGCCTTGCGAGCCCTTGATGATGAAGTCCCAGAAGATTTGGTGGTCATTGACTTGCGCTCGGCATGGGAAACTTTAGGAGATATTTTGGGCGATTCTGTAAACGAAGAAGTTATAGATGAAATATTTAGTCGTTTCTGTATTGGGAAATGATGAAGAGAAGGGAGTAAATTGTCAGTCGAGAAACAATAGCTCGAGGTGACAGTTAAAAAAATTGTTCATAGTAGATGATTACGACATAATTATTGTCGGCGCTGGCCATGCCGGAGTAGAAGCAGCTTTAGCAGCAGCCCGTATGGGGTGCAAGACATTGTTGGCTACATTAAACATGGATAATATCGCCATGATGCCATGTAATCCTTCAGTTGGTGGTCCAGCTAAGGGTCATTTAGTACGAGAAGTAGATGCTTTGGGTGGTCAGATGGGCATTAATGCCGACAAAACCTGTATTCAATTTCGTATGTTAAATACCAGTAAGGGACCAGCTGTACAAGCATTACGCGCTCAGGCAGATAAGAAATTTTATCAGGCAATGATGAAAAAAACTTGTGAAGAACAAGAAAATTTGGATGTTAAGCAAATTTTAATCGACGAGATTTTAGTGGAAGATGGACAAGTCAGTGGCGTAGTAGTGGAAACTGGAGAGGTTTATCGCTGTAAAGCCATTGTGTTAGCTACTGGAACGTATTTGCGCGGACGCATCATTATCGGCGAAAATACCTATGCTGGTGGTCCAGCTGGCCAAAGAGCAGCAACTAAATTATCTAGTTGTTTAAAAAATTTAGGTATCCAGTTAATGCGTTTTAAAACGGGAACACCGGCGCGCGTTGACAAGCGTTCTTTAGATTTTTCTAAAATGATAAAGCAACCAGGTGATTTGGAAGCGGACAGTTTTTCTTTTTTGACGGTAGAAAAGACACGTGAGCAAGTACCTTGTTATCTCACGTATACAAATGCGAAGACGCATGAAATTATTTTGAAAAATATTGATAGAGCACCAATGGCTAATGGGATTATAGAGGGCATTGGACCGCGCTATTGTCCTTCCATAGAAACGAAAATTTTGCGTTTTCCGGATAAGGGGCAACATCAGTTATTTATTGAACCAGAGGGATTAAATACCAATGAAATGTATGTGCAGGGTATGTCGACAAGTATGCCAATTGATGTGCAGTTTGCTTTTTTGAAGACAATTAAAGGCATGGAAAATGTTAAAATCATGCGCCCAGGCTACGCAATTGAATATGATTGCTTAGACCCCTTGCAGTTAAAACCGAGCCTAGAACATAAAAAAATAAGTGGCTTTTTCTCTGCTGGACAGGCAAACGGTACTTCTGGTTACGAAGAAGCGGCAGCACAAGGTATCATGGCGGGCATTAATGCGGCCCAAAAGGTATTGGGGCGAGAGCCGTTTATTTTGAAACGTTCGGAAGCATATATTGGCGTTTTGATTGATGATTTGGTCACTAAAGGCACTACTGAACCTTACCGCATGATGACCTCGCGCGCGGAATATCGCTTGATTTTGCGTCAAGATAATGCCGACATGCGTTTGACGGAAAAAGGTTGGCAGCTTGGATTGGTGAGCGAAGAAAGGTATCGCGTTTTTCAGGCTAAAAAAGAAGGAATAGATACGGCTTTGCGCCTTTTACATGCTCAGAAGATAAATCCTAGTCAAGAAAACAATAATTTGCTGGCTGCACACGGTATTGAGCATATTCACAATGCCATGACTTTATATGATTTGCTCAAGCGCAAGGGGGTGCATTATTCCCTTTTGGCAGAACTGTTTTCTTTACCGCGTTTTTCGCCAGAAATAATTAAACAAGTGGAAATAGATGCCTTGTATTCTGGATATATCAAAAAGCAGGAAGAACAAGTGGCGCGCATGGAAAAAATGGAAAAGAAGCTTTTGCCGGATACGCTTGATTATAATTTAATAACCAGTTTGCGAGATGAAGCGAGGGAAAAGTTGAGCAAAATTAGGCCTATCTCGGTCGGTCAAGCCGCACGTATTTCTGGTGTTTCACCGGCAGATATCTCAGTATTATTAGTGTATTTAGAGCAAAAAAGGCGGGAAAAAGATAGTGAGTGATTTTTATCAGTGTATGCAAGAGGCAGCAAAAGCCAGCGATTTACCCATTACGGAAGACCAGCTCCGCAAGTTAGACCTTTATTATCAGCTACTCATCGAATGGAATAAAAAGATGAATTTGACAGCCATAACAGAACCACAAGAGGTAGCAGTAAAGCATATCATCGATTCTTTGTCGGCTTGGGATGATGGGTTATTTCATCAGGATATAGCAGTCTTAGATATTGGGACTGGTGCTGGTTTCCCTGGTTTGCCGTTAAAAATAATGCACCCGGAAATTGAGTTGACTTTACTCGATGCCTTGCAGAAAAGAGTACGTTTTTTGATTGCTGTGGTAGAAGCTTTGGATTTGGCAAATGTATGTATTTTGCATGGACGTGCTGAAGAACTGGCCCAGCGAGAAGAATTTCGCGAACAGTATGATATCGTCTGTTCAAGAGCGGTAGCAAAACTGCCAGTATTGTTGGAATATGCTTTACCATTTATAAAGAATAGTGGTTATTTTATTAGCTTAAAAGGACGTCATTATGAAGAAGAAATTGCTCAATCTGATAGGGCGTTAAAAATTTTGGGTGGCAAGATAGAAAAAATAAAACCAGTTGTCTTGCCAGGATTGGAGGATAAGCGGGCTGTTTTATATGTGCGAAAAGTAAAACATACAGCAGCTAAATATCCGCGAAAGGCTGGTACACCGGAAAGACAACCCTTGTAAGCGAGGTGACGAGATGAAGAAGATAGGGCTAGCATTATTATTGGTTGGGCTCATGTTCTTTACTGGGCATGCCCAGCCACGCGCTTGGGCGTCTACACCCTTAGCAGGTACTGCACCTGAGCAGAAAACAGAACATAGCTTGAATTCTAAGCCAGCGACACATAAGAAAAAATTAACTCCAGAAGAAAAATTGTTGCAACAGGAAACAATTTATATCAACAGAAATATGCAACGCTATTATGATAAGAAAAAGTGGTATGAATTGTTGCATGTGCAGGAAGTTAAAAATGCGCATCGCTATATCATGTTTGCAGAAGATAATCAGTTTTACTATTATTTAGACCGTTTGAGTACCAAGTGGATATATGCTCCAGGCAACAACAAGGAAAAGATAATCAGCGCTTGGATTATTTTATTGCCCAAGAGTAGCGTTGATAGTAAACCACAGTTGGGGGATTATATGATGGTTAATGCTGATAGCTCGTACCTTTTAGACCATTATTACATTAATCCTGCAACTAATCAGATTCAATTTGTGACAGAATTAGATGTCTATGGTCAGCCACAAAACACGGCTAATCAGGGTAGGTATTCTATGCGAAATTGGGAAAGTATTGTGCCTGGCAGTGTCGAAGATACTATTTTTATTGGCATAAATGCTATCGCTGATTTATTGCCGGATAGCGCTCGTCTAGCTAAAGCTAATGGTTTAGATAGGCAGGTAAGCAATTTTTTGGATAGATGTTTAAATATCAGTATTTAAGAAAAGTGGATTAGGATTATGGAAAAGGGCGATTTTATACCCTTTTGCTGTTGAACATATTCATGTGATACGAATGAGTGGAAAATTGCTGGACTTATCCACAATATCCACAGGTATACCTGTGGATATTGTGGATAAGCGGGAGAATAAAGTGCTAAAATGAAGGGGAGAAGATAGTATGATGCAAAATATTGCTGTTTTAACCAGTGGAACAGATAGTCCGGGCATGAATGCCGCTATTCGAGCGGTTAACAGAACCGCTATTTTTGAGGGGCGCAAAGTATGGGGTATTCGTGATGGTTATTATGGATTAATCCACGATGATATTATCCCTTTAAGCACAACTTCCGTAAGCGATATTATTCAGCGTGGCGGCACGTTTTTGGGAACTAGTTTTTCACAAGAATTTTATACAGCAGAAGGCCGTAAAATTGCCTGGGAAAATCTAAAAAAGAAAAACATCACAGGCTTGGTCGTCATTGGCGGAGATGGAACTATGCAGGGTGCTAAGGTCTTTCATGAAGAGTATAATTTTCCTATTGTGGGAATACCGGCTACGATAGAAAATGATATTTGGGGAACAGATTATACCATTGGCTGTGATACAGCTGCTAATACCATCGTACAGGCCTTAAATAAATTGCGTGATACAGCACTATCGCATCGGCGTATTATTGTCGTTGAAGTAAGTGGCAAAAAATGTGGTTGGTTGCCACTTGTTTCTGGAATTGCTAGCGGTGCAGAATTGGTCTTAGTTCCAGAAAGACATACCGATATGGCAGAAATTATAGAAACAATCAGTGAACGCCATAAAGAAGGGAAGAGTTACAGCTTGATTGTCGTCGCTGATGGTTATGGTGATACAATGGAGATTGGCAAAACCATCGAGCGAGAAACTGGTATTGATACGCGCGTTTCTGTTTTAGATTTGATTGCAAGGGGTGGTTCTGCCACGGTGCAAGACCGCGTGCGAGCTAGTCAATTGGGCGAGAGAGCCGCTCTCGCGCTTTTGTCGGGCTTGCATGGCATTGTTTTTGGTTATCGTAAGGGTGATATTGTCACTACTTCTCTAGATGATGTTGTAAAAAATAAAAAAGCTTTAGATATAGAATACTTAGATATTGCTAAAATGTTGGCTTGAGAAAGGAAAAGAAGGATGCCTTATAGTTTATCGCATTTATCCGACAGCATGGCATTGTTGTACACCTTGGCTGGTATGGTCGGTTTGTTGTTGATTTTGTATATCTTAGTGATTATTTCTCTTTTTAAAATACATAAATTAAAAAAACGTTATAATGCTGTATTGGCTGGTACAGATGGCAAGAGTATTGAAGATTTGATAAAGAGTAATTACGATACCACTACACGTGTTTTGGCAGAAAATAAAGCTATCCGACAGGATAATCAGGCTATTCACGGTATTTTAGAGCAAACTATTCAAAAAATTGGCGCGGTGCGTTTTGCTGCTTTTGAGGATGTGGGTAGCGATTTGAGCTACGCCTTGGCACTACTCGATGCCAAGGATAATGGTGTTATTTTGACGAGTATTTTTTCGCGCAGTACGAGTAATACCTATTTAAAGCCGGTAAAAAATGGTGTTTCTCCCTATCATCTATCTGATGAAGAAAATCAGGCTTTGCAAAAGGCTATGCATGGAAATTGATATAGCACGGAGTTGCTTTGCTTGGCACGCTAGAGCAGTATTTT
>JAHHSQ010000011.1 GCA_020025135.1 Pectinatus sp. | reverse complement strand
GGTAATGGAAAGCAAAAAAAGATAGTATGTTCGACCACAATGGTTAAACATACTACACTATCGTTATAAAAGACCTATTTATATTGAGAAAGGAAGGTGGCTTGACTGCCAGTTTAGTTTTAGTGAACTGTCAGGAGAGCGCAAAATGATGAGTGGGCATGATAAAAAGAAAATTAGTGCTGATAAAAAGAAAAAGGCTACTTGGGGAAAAAAGATAGTGCTCCTTTGTCTATTGATTTTAAATGTGCCATTTTTTTTGGGTATGACTTTTACTCCTAGTCAGAAAGAGTTTTCCTTGGCGAAGTTACATCTAGGTGATAGTAAAGCGATGATGGAGCAGAGATTGGGAAAAAAGTATATCTATGCTAGAGAGGAAAATGTTTATGGACATAAGGTGCGCTTTTATCATTACGATACCGTGATAATTGGTCTCAATGGCGATAATAAAGTTGTAGATATTAGTACTGATAGTCGCGATTATGCCGCCAACGATAATGTCCGCGTGGGAGCTACTCCTTATCGCATTAACCAAGTATTTGGCGAAGCACCTCGTCAGATGTGGCATGATGGGATTTATCTACTTTATAGAGAAAAAAAGAACAGCGCTTATAAATTGCTCTTGCGCTTAAAACCGCTGTATAGCGACCTCGAATATATTCGGCTGACCGCTTTACCGGTAGAATTGCCCGAGCAAGAGATTGATAAATCTGCTTTGCCTCATACTGTTTTACCAGAGTTACAGTTTTCTTTTGCTCAAAATTAGATTATATATTATGTCTTAAATTAAAGGTTAAATACTCATAAATAGAAGTGCAAAGCCAATTCATTTGAGGTAGAAAGTAATGGAGCTCATGTAGCTCTTTTATTAATTTTTTAGCAGTATATCAAGATAAGTAAAAACTAAATTCTGGCCAAGGCTGTTGGGCGATTATTTTTCGTGCTTTTTGAATGTCGTTGTTCATTTGGGTGATTAAGGCTTCGATAGAAGAAAATTTTTCTTCTCCACGCAAGCGTTGTAAGAAGGCGATATGCAAGTAGTCGCCGTAAATATTTTCGTGGAAATCGAGCAGAAAAATTTCAATTCGCCGCGTGACATCATGAAATGTAGGGTTACTTCCCACATTAGCTACCCCCCAAACCGTTTTACCACGCCAAATGCATTGGACGATATATACGCCGTCAGCAGGAAGGATGTATTTTTTATCGCGGTAGATGTTAGCGGTAGGAAAGCCGAGTCGCCGACCTCGTTTGTCACCGTGCTCGACAATGCCATCGACGAGAAAAGGATGTCCCAGCAAAGAAGCAGCTAACTGCACATCTCCTATCAAGAGAGCTTTGCGTACACGGGTGCTACTTACAGTTTCACCAGCAAAATAGACGGTGGGGGGAGTATTGGTTTGAAAGTGGTATTGTTTAGCAAAATCCCCTAAAGCAATGCTGTTGCCTAGCCCATTTTTGCCGAAAGTGAAATTTTTTCCAGTGATGATATATTGTGGATTAAAATTAGCTATCAATAACTTGATAAAATTTTCGGAGGTGATGGCGGCTAGTTCTTCGGTAAATTCTATATTGACGAGAATATCAACCCCTAGGGCCTTCATTTCTAACTCTTTGCGGTAATTGTCGCTGATTTTAGCGGGAGCAGTGCTGGGGGAGATGATTTCTAAAGGGTGGTTAGAAAATGTAAAGACGATGCTGGCTGTTTTGTTCTTCTTGCCGAGTTGGACAGCTTGCTTAATTATTTTTTGGTGTCCGATGTGGATGCCGTCAAAGGTCCCCAAGACGACGGAGGTGTTTTTGTATTTAGTTAGAGATTTTATCTCAGAATATATTTCCATATGTTCCTTTCTTCGGTTCACTAGCGAATAAAATGAATACGCTCTTTTTTTGTCAAAAAAATGCCTAGATTGGATAAATGAGCCAGATAATCCACTTTTTAGTAGCGAACTGTCAGTCGCTAAAATATAAAAATATGATACAATATAGCCAATTTATAATTGTGTTGCCGAGAATGGCATTGGCCTTTGCTGACCGATAGTCCAACTCGGATATATCAATATAATATCATATCATCTACTAGGTAGAGCGACAATATCATAATTAATTGTGCCAATAAGTGAATGAGTTTTGTATTTGGGGGATAGATGGTTGTCGATAATTTTTAGTAAACTATACATGAGTAGAAAATAAATTAAAGGTAGGAAGAAAATGGGAAAGATTATTTTAGTTACCGGCGGTACTCGTTCTGGTAAGAGCACTTTTGCCGAGGAATATGTTAAGCAATATGGAGCAAACATTGCTTATATTGCGACGGCCAATATATTCGACGGAGAAATGAAAGACCGCATAGCACAGCACAAAGCAAGGAGGTTGCCAAGTTGGACGACTTTAGAGGCACCATTTGATGCGGAAAGGGTATTAAAAAATTGCGATAAATATCAGGCGGTCCTTTTTGATTGCATTTCGCTCTACATCAGCAATATTTTTTGTTTGCCACCCAACAATAATCACTCTCTGACCCTTAAAGCTGAACAAGCTTTGACGTCCATACAACTTCTGCTGGATGCAGCTAAAGAACTCGCCAAACCAGTAATTTTTGTTACCAATGAGGTCGGAGATGGAATTATTCCAGATAATGCTTTGGCACGCTGTTATCGAGATACGGCTGGATTATGCAACCAAAAAATTGCCAAGTTGGCAGACGAGGCTTATTTTGTCGTCGCAGGGTTGCCAATGCGTTTAAAATGAGTTTACGACCTAGTTTTAAGTCCGAGGTTAATGCCCTCCTTTTAGGAATAACTTTTTTGACGCGGTTTCCTACTTTCGTGCTACCCAATTGGAGTGCAGATGCTTGTAGGAAGGCCGTCAAGTATTTTCCCCTTATCGGAGTTTTACTGGGATTAGCTATTTGGTTGCCCTTATTTTTTTCCCAATATATTGCTTCTCCTTTTTTACGTGGCTTCATGCTTCTTGTATATACTTCTCTTTTGACGGGGGGAATTCATTATGATGGATTTTCAGATACTATGGATGGACTATTGTCGGGGCGTCCCCCAGAAAAAATGCTCGCTATTATGCGCGACAGCAATATTGGTGTCTTTGGGGCAACGACATTAATTCTACTTTTGCTGGGAAAATTTGTTGCTTACAGTACAATTCTTTCCAGCGGGGGCTTTTCTCTGCACGTGGCCATTATATTTTTAATTGTCCCTATATGGGCAAGGGTGAATATGAGCATAGCTATTGTTTTTTTCCCCTATGCACGGAAAGAAGGATTGGGAAAAGCTTTTTCTGAAGCCTCAAGAATAGGTGTTTTAGTGAGCGCAGGAGCAGTAGTTGTTGCTTTATTTCTCTATTTGAGATGTGAATGGCAGGAGTGGTTTTATCCATTGCTCTTGTCGAGTAGCTTTGCCGTTTGTTTTGCCCAGTGGGCGAAAGGGAAATTAGGTGGTCTGACAGGGGATGTTTATGGAGCAATAGCGGAAAGCAGTGAATTATTGTTACTTTTATATTTTGCTTGCCTTTGATTTGTTGATACTAACAGAAAGGAAGAATTAAATGTTGACAAAAGTTGTTTTGATTAGACACGGTGAAACAAATTGGAATTTGGAACACCGTTTACAAGGTTGGTCTGATTTACCACTTTTACCGCGGGGAGAGAGACAAGCCACCCTTCTAAAAGAACATTTTCCCCTTGAGTCTTTAGATGCCATTTATTAATTGTCAATATAGACAGTATGAGTGTTGTAGATTAGTAAGCATATAGAGAAATCTGTATGTCGACATGGAGAAAACCATGTCATGGGAAATTGAATTGCTGGAATACCGTAAAGCTAGTTAAGCTACAATGCCAATGTGAAAAATAATTAGGTATGAGAGCGATGAAAATGGAAAAAATTAACTAGATGGCAGATGGTCAAAACCTAAGTGCCAGAAAAATCGGTAATCAGCAGGAAAGCTCCGAAGAGGAGAATCTTCAACGACTATTCCCCAGCGGGAAGTAGGCCAAAAGTGATGGTTGGTCGAAGTGGTTTCGCCTAAACCTCTCGATGGAGGGCAGGGAGAAGATATAGTCTGTGCTCAGGGGAAACCTTGAGAAGTTCATTAAAGAACTACGCTAGCAGTAGCGAGCTGGCGTGAACGATACCTGTTAAGTGTTATGGTTATCTTAGAAAATTGTATTGATGCTGAATAATTAGTAACAGTTAACAGGGCCAGAGTAGTGATTTATTGCGTGCTCGGCGGACTGCTGAGGTGATAGCAGAGCGATTTGCCTTGCCAGTTTATGAGTGTGCGGATTTGCGGGAATTAAATTTTGGGGCTTTGGAGGGCAAGTATCTTTCCACTTTAAAAGGAGAAGAAAAAGTTATTTTGACGAAATTTTTCCATGACCCCACTTCCGTACAAGTGCCGGGCGGAGAAAGTTTTAGCGATTTACAAACGCGGGCTATTAAGGCTTTATATGCTATTATGGAGAAACAGGCCGGAAAGAATGTCGCCATAGTGGCACATGGTGGCGCAAATAAGGCTATTTTAGCGCATATTTTGCAAATGCCACTGGCACACGCTTGGACGGTGCAACAGAGCAATACGGCATATAATATTTTTTCCTTCGATACGGAGTATAAAATCTTTTATACGGATACCATAAATAATACTTCTCATTTGAGTGGAGTAGTTGGGATAGAAGGATAGGACGGTGATGGGATGGGAACATATCGAGTTGTTCCACAATCTGGCGATAGATTTCGCCAATTCCTGAATGGTCTGCCTTTGCAAAAGGATTTTATTAACATCGCCTAATTACATTGGTGATAATAGTAAATATGTAGAGAAATCTGTATATAAATATTAGAAACTGAATTGCTGGAATACCGTAAAATCAACTAAACCACAACGTAAACTTGAAAAACAGTTCAACGTGAAGGTCGTGAAAGCAGAAAAAATTAGTTGAGTGGTGTAAGGTCAAATCCTAAGCACTTTCAATCGGCAATCAGCAGCCAAGGCCCGAAGAGGACAAGGTTCAACGACTATTCCACAATGTGGAAGTAGGCCAGAAGCGATAGCTGGTCGAAGTAGTTTTGCCTAAATTTGCATAGCGGATAGGGCGAAGATATAGTCTGTGCTTGTGGGAAACCACGAGAAGTTGTTATAACTGTCTCAGCGTAGCGAACTGGGATGAACTAATATCAGGGAGCTTTTGCGACAGGCGACCATTAAACACGTAGAAATAGATTTACAAGCGAATATATGGGAGATTTTGCTCAATACAAATCTCTACTTAGATGAAGCGGAATTAGAACAAGCAGCTACGTGCATTGTTGAAGAATATCATTTAAAGAGTGTGCAATTTTATCAGGATATTGTCAATTTTTCGGAGGTCATTCAGGAAAAATGGCCAGATATTGTAGCTGCTTTGCATAAACATAATCCGGCAGTAGCCGTAGTGCTCAAGAATACGCCAATTTCGATAGATGGAAATTCTATCAGTATTTCCATTGCAGGGCATTTGCTGGAAGATTTGATACAGGCCCAACATATCGATACTGTATTGGAAAAAATTATTCAAGAAATATGCGGTCTAGAGTGCCATATTGAATTTTTAATCGATGAGCGTGGTATAGCTACTAATGCTGCTCCAGATTACTATATGGTGGATAAAAAAGTTGTGGTGGGTACAGACCATAAAGAACAGAAAATAAGCACTAAGCCAGCCGAACACAAACGACCACCGATTCCACAGCTAGATATTCATGGTACCGTGATTTTTGGTAAAAATTTGCGCGGTACGGAATTGGATATTGCCAACATAGATGGTGAAATGAAAAATATAGTCATCAGCGGTACTTTAAATGGTATTTTTTACCGCGAATTTAAAACCGGTACGCATTTAGTTACTTGTGGAATTGCCGACCATACAGATGGCATCGGTGTCAAGATTTTTATCAAAAAGGAAGAGGAATTTGCGCAAATACAGGGTTTGAAAAATGGCATGTACGTACAGATGAGCGGACAAGTTCGTTTTGATTGGCGACAGTCGGCCTAGCGGATTTGGGGAGGTTGTACTGAAGTCGGTCAGGGTATTTAGAAATGAGTATACCGCGGTAGAAAAAAGCTATCGCTTCTGTCTTAATTGCTGGAACACCCTAAAACTAGTTGTACCGAGGTGAGAAGTTGAAATATATTTCTCATAAAGGTGGCGAAAGCAGAAAAAAATGACTAGATGGCATATGGTTAAATCCTAAGTGCTGGAAAATGGGCAATCAGCAGCGAAGTCTCGCAGAGAGAAACGTTCAACGACTATCCTAAGGGAGTACCCGATAAGTGATTGATTGGGGATATGGACAGGCCTAAATCTTTCTAAGAAAGGCAAGGATAAGATATAGTCTATGCTCAGTGGAAAGGCTGAGAAGTTCATAAGAGAACGGCACGGAAGGTAGCGTTTCTGTGTGAATGACGATTTAGAAATGAAATAAACACTGTTTTTATGTAAGACGGTGGAAGGAATTTCCTAAATTTCAGAGTTATATAAACGATTTTGTCTTTATGCCACAAACCATAGTGAAGGCGCAAAAAAAAGAGCGATTGGATAAGGCTCCGCGAAAAAGGGTGGAATTACACGCCCATACGAAGATGAGCAATATGGATGCCGTCGTTTCAGCGAAAGATTTGGTGCTTACAGCTGCCAAATGGAATTGGGAGGCCATTGCCATTACCGACCATGGCGTTGTGCAGGCCTTTCCAGAAGCTGCTGCCACCGTAGAAAATAATAAATTATCATTGAAGGTTATCTATGGCTTAGAAGGATATCTAATAGATGAACTGACTCAAAAACGGCCCTTTCACATTATTTTATTGGCGAAAAATGCCATCGGTTTGCGCAATATTTATCGCTTGATATCTGTGTCCCATTTGAAGTATTTGCAGAAAAGGCCGCGCATTCCCAAGCAAATTCTCACTGAGTTGCGCGAAGGAATTATTGTCGGCTCAGCCTGTGAAGCGGGGGAATTGATTCAAGCTATTGTACAGGGAGAACCAGAAGAAAAGTTGCTAGAAATAGCTGGCTTTTACGATTATTTGGAAATTCAACCCCTTCAAAACAATGAATTTTTATTGCGTAGCGACCAGTTTCCGCACATTCAAACAGAAAAGGATTTGCAGGACATTAACTTAAAAATTGCTGAACTAGCGAAAAGACTGCATAAACCCTTAGTAGCCACTTGTGATGTGCATTTTCTCAATCCAGAAGATGCTATTTATCGTGCCATTTTGATGGCTGGCAAAGGATTTAAGGATGCCGACTTACAGCCCCCTCTTTATCTGCGGACTACTGATGAAATGTTGCGAGAATTTTCCTATCTTGGCGAAGAATTGGCCTATGAGGCAGTAGTCGTAAATCCGCAGCGCATTGCCGAACAGATAGAGAAGGTGAAACCGATTCCAACCAATTTATATTCGCCGATGATACCAGGGGCGGATGAATCCATTCACGATATGAGCTATGAAAAAGCACACCGTTTGTATGGAAAAGTGTTGCCAGAGATAGTAGAAAAGCGCCTAGAGTTGGAATTGAAATCCATTATTGGGCATGGTTTTGCCGTTTTGTATTTGATAGCGCATAAGCTGGTCAAAAAATCTCTTTTGGATGGCTACTTAGTAGGCTCACGTGGCTCGGTTGGTTCGTCATTTGTTGCCACGATGACCGACATCACAGAAGTTAATCCTTTACCGCCTCACTGGCGTTGCCCAGTCTGTTGCCATAGTGAATTTATCACGGACGGCTCATATGGCTGTGGCTTCGATTTGCCTGATAAGGAATGTCCTTATTGTGGGACTAATATGGTTAAAGATGGACATGATATTCCTTTCGCTGTCTTTATGGGTTTTGATGGGGATAAGGTGCCAGATATAGATTTAAACTTTTCTGGTGATTATCAACCAGTTGCCCACAAATATACAGAAGAATTGTTTGGGAGAGATTATGTCTATCGCGCGGGAACGATTGCGACAGTGGCAGATAAGACTGCCTATGGTTATGTGCGCGGCTATTTTAATGAAAAAGGATTAAAAAAACGCGATGCCTATGTAAATAGCTTGGTTGCCGGTTGTACTGGCGTGAAGCGAACAACTGGACAACATCCAGGGGGGATTATGGTTATTCCGCGTAATATGGATGTACATCATTTCACGCCGGTGCAACATCCAGCTGATGATAAGGATACCAATACAATTACCACGCATTTTGACTATCACTCCATCAGCAGCCGGCTGGTTAAATTAGATATTCTCGGTCATGATGACCCAACAGTCATCAAGATGTTAGAAAATCTCACTCATATTGACCCCAAGACGATTCCTTTTGATGATGAGGCAACAATGAGTATTTTTTCCTCTACGGAGGCGCTGGGGCTTACGCCAGAAGAACTAGGCACTAATTCGGGAACTTTTGGCATTCCTGAGTTTCGCACTGCTTTTACCAGGCAGATGATTGATGATACCAATCCGACTAAATTCAGTGATTTGGTGCGTATCAGTGGATTTTCACACGGTACGGATGTGTGGTTAAATAACGCACAAGACTTGATTAAAGAAGGTAAGTGCACTTTGTCAGAAGCCATTTCCGCTCGTGATGACATTATGATGTACTTGATACATCGTGGCGTAGAGCCGCTTTTAGCCTTTAAGACGATGGAAAATGTGCGCAAAGGTCGTGGCATCAAGGAGGATGTGGTAGCTACTTTGCGAAAAGATGGTATCCCAGAATGGTTTATCGAATCGTGCCAGAAAATAAAATATCTTTTTCCGCGTGCCCATGCTACTGCCTATGTCATGATGGCCTACCGCATCGCTTTTTGTAAGGTACATTATCCACTGGCTTTCTATACGGCGTATTTTTCTATTCGCGCCGATGATTTTGACGCGCATTTAATTTCGCAGGGCAAGGCAGTTGTCAAACAAGAGTTAGAAAAATTAAATGCCGAAAGTAAAGTAAAAAAACTTTCCGTTAAGGAAAAAGACATGCAAATCATCTTAGAATTGGCGCTAGAGATGTATTTGCGCGGTTATAGCGTGGAGAAGGTCGATTTATATCGCTCCTCTGCCGATAAATTTATCATGAATAAAGAATCCATTTTGCCACCGCTTTCGGCTTTACCTGGGTTAGGTATTACGGCCGCTCAAAATATTGTGGCGGCTCGGCAGAAAAAACCGTTTTCTTCTATTGAAGATTTAAAACACCGAGCTAGTGTGCCAACGCCAGCTATAGAAATTTTGCGGTTACATGGCTGTTTAGAGGGCCTGGATGAGAGTGACCAAATGGTTTTATTTTAAAAAGAAAAATAAAAAAGACACTATACTATGTATAGTGTCTTTTTTTAGCCCGTGATGCCGTTTCTTTTTACATGTCTAGACCTGCGTATGTGCAGGTTGGTACCCTAAGACAGTACTTTTGCTATTCGCTCAAAACGATGCAGCAGCCATACGCCAAAATCAGGTTCCATTTCAAGGAGAGTAAGGTTAGACATAATTAAAAAGTACGCACAACACAGGTGTACTTAACTTAAATTTATGATAGCACAAAGGTATTTATTATGCAAGAAAAAGCTGACAAATTTCCTTAGAATTAATTATGGATGTTAAGTAACGAGTTTGTTTCGTTGCGTTTCCCTATGAATCTGTTATCATAGTTATATATCGTTATAGTATATAATTTTTATAATCTATTTAAAATATCGATAATGATTATAGCTTTAGTAGAAAGGAAAATATATCGATAACTATAGTATATAAACACTGCGAAGTATATTTAATTTAGATATCAATTTAGAATAGAAGGTTGGGCTATAGTGAAGAAAATTAGCATTATTGTGCGTATTGCAGACGATTTACAGCGGAGTGTGCTGTGTCTAGAAAGTATCAAGAAAAATGTGCAAGCTTTTGATTAAATTTGTTGTTGAGATAAAACTGTGAAATAACAATATGGTCAACATATTTAGAAATGAGTATGTAAAAGCGCGAGAGTTTATCTGTCTTAATTGCTGGAACATCCTAAAGGTATTTGCACCACAATGTTGGTTGAAAGATATTGATATGCGGTGACGAAAGTAGAAAAAAGTGAATACATGGCATAAGGTTAAAACCTAAGTGCTTGGAAATGGACTATCAGCAACGAAGTCTTGAATAGAGAAACGCTCAACGACTATCCAATTATTGGAGTACCCGACAAGTGTTTGGTCGGGGATATGGACAGGCCTAAACGGAATACACCGTAGGATAAGATATAGTCTGTACTCATCAGAAATTGGTGAGAAGTTTCAAGGAAAACTGCGCTAGGGGTAACGACTGGGCGTGAACAATTGGGATTAGTGGCTTATTGAAGGGCCATTCCCTAAAAATTGAGCATGAAGTTATTGTTTTAGATGATGGTTTAATAGAAAAAAATATTGAGGTATTAAAAGGAAA
This sequence comes from Pectinatus sp., assembly GCA_020025135.1. Classification (GTDB taxonomy): domain Bacteria; phylum Bacillota; class Negativicutes; order Selenomonadales; family Selenomonadaceae; genus JAHHSQ01. The sequence continues at coordinate 29,505 of JAHHSQ010000011.1, read as the reverse complement.
ATTTACGCGGAGTTATTTGGTGCGCACAGCTGGTCGAGGTGTAGCGGCTATTTACAATAAGGCGTTAAAAACAGTTTCTGGTACGGATATTTTGTTTATCAGCACAAAAGTGCTATTGACGGAAGATAGTTTAGTCAAAATGTTAGAAACACTGCATACTGATAGACAAATTGCTGTAGTTAGCTGTTTGACTAATTGGAGTGATAGAATTCAAAGCATAGATATGGATGGTGAATGGAAAGATATTTGTCAACAGGCCGGAGTTTATAATCGAGAGACGGCACCTATATCTTTAAAACGCTATTTGCTAGATAGCTATTGTGTGCTTGTAAAAAGGGAAATTTTGGAAAAGTTTGGCTTATTTGATGAAAATTTTCGCTTATCCTATGCCGGTATGTGGGATGATTATCTTATTCGGCTTTTAATCAACAATTATCAAGCGATGTTGTGCTGTAATGTCATAGTTTATAGATGGCCAAAAGATTTTGCGGAAGAATTAGAAGTGAATGCAGAAGAGGAATATTGTCGCCAAAAATGGCAGTTACCAGCGAATTTTACGAAACTTTTCCCCTTGTATAAGGCGATGCGACCCATTTCTGTGAAGGAGAATGAACTGTTTAAAAAAGTTCTCTGCATAAATTGTCATTTTTGTGATTTTATATTTTTACAAAATAGTTTTTTAAATTGCGAGTATCACATCGTTACGGACAATCTTTTGGAATATAAAACTTTGGACGGTAAGTTTAAGTACTATGCTTCTGATATTGAGTCTACTTTAACAAAAGTAAAAGAGCAAACATTTGATTATATTTTCTGTAATATTGACTTACAAAATTGGAAAGAACTCAAGGAGTGTTTACAAAATAAATTAAAACCAGGGGCCGTGCTTTATTATATTAATGATATTTATGCAGATACTTATACGCAGTTATTGATTGAACCGAAAAAAAAGCGGTCCAAAAAGGAAATTTTATTTTTACCGTACAAAGCGGCAATGTGGGATAGCATGGAAAGCATTTGGCAGGCAGCAGTTAAAGATAATAATTGCGAAGTTTTTGTGGTGCCAATTCCCTATTGTACTAAAGGTGGAGAGGGTAGTTTTACTAAATGGCATTGCGAAAGAGAACTGTTTCCCCCAGAAGTGCCAACCGTCGATTATCGTCAATATAAATTGGCAGAGCACTGTCCAGATGTAATTTACATTCATAATCCGTATGACGAGAGCAATACCGTTACACAAGTAAGCCCAGAATATTTTTCCTACAATTTAAAGAAATATACGCCGTTATTGGCTTATGTGCCGTATTTTGTTATTGGAGGAGCATGGCCGCGGGCTCATACCAAGCAGATTTTGTATCATTATGTGGATAAGATTTTTATACAGCGCGAAAAGATGTTGGTATTGCCATATGAAAGTGACCCCCAAAAAGATTGGGAAAACCATATTGAATCTTGTTTTCCCCACCATAAATTAGTTGGATTAGGTTCCCCAAAAATTGATAGAATTTTGCAGAAAGCCGAAAAAGATTTGATGCCGCCAGAATGGAAAAATATTTTTGCTAATCGAAAAGTAGTGCTTTATAATTTGAGTTTAAATGCCTTGCTCACGTATAATGTGGCATTATTAAAAAAGGTACGCTATATACTGGAATGTTTTGCCGAAAGAAAAGGAGAAATTGCCATTTTATTTAGGCCACATCCCCTATTTAAAAGCACTATATTAACCTTGGAAAATAAAACCGAACTCTTGACTGCCTACGAGGATATAGAGCAATTTTTCCAAGAACAGAATTTAGGGGTAATAGATTATTCTGCCGATATTGACCGGGCCATAGTTTGCTCAGATGCCTATATTGGTGATTCTGGCACCTCTATTTTGCAGATGTTCGGTGTTTTAGGCAAACCAATTTTCGCGGCCGATTTAACTATTTTATTACAGGAAAAAACAATGGCAGAAAAATGCCTTGTATACGCCAGCAATGCTTTTAATGCCAATAATTTCTTTGCGCAGGACGGAAAACTGTATTTTGTAGCAGAAGAACTGAATGTATTTTGCGAAATGGATATATTTACAGGGCGGGTAACGCCTCTTTTACAATTAACAGAGAAGGTATTAAATTTCAATCTGTACAGTCAAGTTCTCGCTGTTGATAACAAGTTGATTTTTATTCCCATGGGAGCACCGCATATTTGTCAATATGATGGAGCCACTGGACAATTTATTTACACGGCACTACGAAAACCAATCGAAGGGTTTAATTTTAAAAAGGCAATTAAATATGGTCGTTATCTTTATCTCATTCCTTATCGCTATAATGCCATCGTGCAATATGATATTTGGACGCAAGAATGTCGTTATCATAGCGAATGTTTAAAGGATTTTTGGCCTGATTTGACACAGGATGACAAAGAATTATTTGGTGATGGCTACTTAACAGAAGATGGGAACTTGCTCTTGCCAGCCTTGCGGAGCAATAAAGTTTTAGAGATAAATTTAAATGACTTTTCCTATCAGGTTTATAAGGTGGGAGATATAGATTGCGATGGCGCTTACATTGTCAGAGATGGCGATAAGTATTGGTTAATTCCTTGGCAGAATAAAAAAATTCGTTGCTGGGACAAAAATCAAGATACTTGTAAAATATTTGCCGAATATCCAGTCGGTTACGAATGTGATATCGATTGGTTTACGCATAAACCATATTTATTTAGTGCTTCTATTTTATCAAATGGTGGTATTTGGCTATTTCCGTGCTACGGAAATATGATTTTGCGCTTAGATTTGGCTACTGGTACATTAGAAAAAGTGGATATCGACAGTTATAAGCCACATCAGAGGGCATCTATCACCTTGTATCAACAGATGGAAGTTTTGGGTGCGACCAGTTTAGATGAAAACCATATTGCCGTGCAGCTGACTTTAAACCGTGATATCTTGGTAATTGACACGCGCGAATTTGCTTATTGTAGTATTCCGTGTCAGTTATCGGAAAATGAATTATCTAAATTGGCCCTAAAAATAGATGAATCATTTGGTGATATCGAAGAATTTTCTCCGTATATGGTTCGAGAAGATTCTATTATGCGCACGCCTCGTGCATATATAGATTATCTACTAATAGAAAAGCACAATAAAAAACCACAGATAGAGGCCTATAAACAATTTATTAATAATGCCGACGGCAGTTGTGGGGCAAAAATACATGACTATGTGATGGAGCAAATTGATGAAAAAATATGATGTAGAAATTAGAAATAATTTTACAATTCGTGCTTCTACTGGGCAGAGTGGACGGAATGAATTTAATCGAGCCGCTACAGAGCGATTTTATTGGGCAAATAAAGGCGATGTTGTCGAAATTGCAGATGATGAATATCTGTTCAATATTGCTACCTATTTGCCAGAAGTAAAAGATGAATATATATTGAATTATGTATATCCCATTGACCAGGCATGGTATACATATCAGAATGATTTAAATAAAGATACCTACCGGCAAGAAAAGTATGTTTTTTCGGAGAATTGTTACTTTCGTATTTGCTTGAAAAGAGTGGATGACAGCACTATTGAGCTATCTAATCAAGCCTTGTCAGAAATGGTGAATTTCTATTCGCAGGGAGAGCCAGCACGAATAAAAAAACCGCAACTGTGGGAAAAAGAAATTCGGACAATTTGCCAAAAAATCGGTGTACAAAGGGAAGCTAACGATATCTTGTTATTGCTTTTAACTGATACCCATGCTACTTTAAATGGCACTTGGTCAGATACTTCTGCCAATATCAAAGAATTATGTGCATTAATTCGACCAGAGGCCATTGTGCATTTGGGAGATATCACAGATGGAGTTGTTTCTAGGGAGTTAACTTATGAGTATGTGAGAGGCATTTTGGCTGAATTGCGCCAAAATGGCCTTCCTGTGCACGTCGTTTTAGGCAATCATGATGCTAACTATTTTGCGGGTAATCCAGATGTATTGACGGTGCAAGAGCAAGTGGAACTCTATCAGGATAAGGTTCTCAAATCGCCATCAGAACGCGATAAACCATATTATTATACTGATTTTAATGATGTAAGATGTATTTTTCTGCACGCTTACGACAATGCTGAAAAGCATAGATATGGCTTTGATAGGGGGCAGATTGAGTGGTTGGATGAAACCTTGCAATCTGTGCCAAGTGGTTATCGGGCGCTTATCTTTTCTCACGATGCTCCGCTCACCCAATTAGATGTTTGGGCGGATAAAATTCGTCACGAAGAAGAAATATTAGCAGTTTTGACTAAACATCATGAGTGCATTTTGGCCTTTATACATGGACATACGCATGCCGATTTACTTTATGAAAAAGCACCTGTTCCTATAATATCCATTGGTTGTGCTAAGTGTGAAGCGATGCAAGACCATAAGCCAGATAATTCTATAACACCAGAACGACGTTTAAACACTTATACGCAAGAATTATTTGATTTATTGCTGATAAAACCTCATTTGCAAAAGTTATTATTTTTCCGTTTTGGAGCAGGAAATGACCGTTGTATAGATAAAAGTAAAAATAGATAATTAGGAGGTGTGCTGGCAGAAAAGTACGATATCATGCTTTCTGGCAGCTGACGATGAAAAAAGTAATTACATATGGCTCTTTTGATTTGTTTCATAAGGGCCACTATCGCCTTTTAGAACGGGCTAAGGCCTTAGGAGATTACCTCATTGTAGGGGTGACTACTGAACACTATGATGAAAGTCGAGGTAAACTCAACATCATTGACCCTTTGATGGAACGCATTGAGCATGTCAAAAATACTGGTTTTGCTGACGAGATAATTATAGAAGACCATCTCGGTCAAAAAGTAGAGGATATCCAAAAATATGACATAGATATTTTCACGGTAGGTTCTGATTGGCGCGGTAAGTTTGACTATTTAAAAGAATATTGTCAGGTTGTATATCTAGAGCGGACCAAGGGAATTTCCAGTACGATGAAGCGCTCTAAAAAGTACGAGTTGATTCGCCTCGGCATCATGGGAAGTGGACGTATTGCTAAGCGTTTTGTGATGGAATCTAAATTTGTCAGTGGATTAAATATAGAAGGCGTTTACAATCCCCATTTAGCAAGTGCCAAAAGATTTGCCGAAGAAAATCAATTGGCTTTTTACACGGATGATTTGGAGGAATTTTATAGTAAAGTAAATGCCGTCAATATTTCTTCGCCGCATGGTACGCACTATGAATATGCTAAAATGGCTTTGGAAAGAGGGCTACATGTGCTTTGCGAAAAACCGATGGCGATGAAGAAACAATTAGCCGAAGAGTTGTTTTCCTTGGCTAAAGAGCATAACTGTATCTTGATGGAAGCCATTAAAACGGCGTATATTCCCGGATTTATTCGCCTTTTAAGTGTCGCCCAGAGCGGAGTTATTGGTGAAATCAAGGATATTGAAGCTTGTTTTACCCGCTTGACAGATTCTAGATTGCGCGAATTGACCGATTTAAAATATGGTGGTAGTGTCACTGAATTTGGCAGTTATACTGTCTTGCCAATCATTAAATTATTTGGTCCGAATTACCAAAAATTATCTTTTGATGTCATACGTGATGATAATGGACTAGATACTTATGCCAAGATTTATTTTCATTATAAAGATAAATTTGCCACTTCTAAAACTGGTTTAAAGGTAAAATCAGATGGACATTTACTTATTTCGGGGACGAAAGGATATATTATGGTGCCAGCTCCTTGGTGGAAGACCAAGGAATTTGAAATTTGTTATGAGGATTTTACCAAGAATGAAAAGGTATATACGAATTTTCTCGGTGATGGTTTGCGCTATGAATTGCGGGATTTTGTTTCGGCCATCAATGGATATGGACACGATAAATTTAAACTTACCAGCAAAGAGAGTATCGCAATAGCAGCTATCATGGAAGAATTTTTAAATCAGAGGGAGAATGTAAGTGATTGATGTAAAGATTTGGGCACATCGGGGTGCTTCAGGTTGGGATAGGCAATATGCTCCTGAAAATACAATGCCGGCTTTTGAAAAAGCAGTAGAAATGCAAGCTGACGGGATTGAATTAGATGTACAACTGACGAGAGATGGGGAAGTAGTTATCTGTCACGATGAAAGGCTAGAACGGACGAGTAATGGACAGGGATGGCTCAAAAATTATTCTCTATCAGAATTGAAAAAATTGGATTTTCACGCCAATCATCTCGAATACGGTTTCGTGGAAATACCGACATTGGCTGAATTTTTACAGTTTATGCGCAGTAATGAATTAGAAATAAATATTGAATTAAAAAATAGCGTTATTTTTTATTCTGATTTAGAAAAAAAAGTCTTGGAAATAGTTGCACGATATGGTTTGGAAGAACGGGTAATATATTCTTCTTTCAATCATTATTCTCTCTTGGATATCAAGAAAATTAATCCAGTAGCACGGATTGGCGTTTTGGCAGCTGAAGAGATTGTCGATTTCCCTCAGTATGCACAAAATTTGCGAGCAGAAGCAGTACATCCGGTTTGGTATTCCCTTTATTATGGCAATTTCATTGCTGAGTGTAAAAAGCGCAATTTGGCAATTCATACTTGGGTGGTCGACAATAAAGAGAAACTAAGAGAAATTGCTAAAATGCGAGTAGAGGCCATCATTACGGATTGTCCGGATAATGCTCGAGAAGTACTATCCTCAATGAAGGAGACAGTAGATTGATAGAACTGGATAGTGTGACATTGCGAAAATTGCAATTGATAGAATTGGAAATGTTATTGGAAGTAGATAGAATTTGCAAAAAATGTGATATCCAGTATAACATTATTGCTGGAACACTATTAGGAGCAGTTCGGCATAAAGGATTTATTCCTTGGGATGATGATGCCGATGTAGCCATGTTACGACCAGAATATGAAAAATTTTGTCAAGCTTGTCAGACTGAGTTGGATACTACGAGATTTTATTTTCAAGAACATCGCTTTACCAAGGGGTATCGTTGGGGATATGGAAAATTACGGCGCAAAAATACATTGTTTTTGCGTGAGTATCAGGAGCATATGCCATATGAACAGGGCATATTTATAGATATATTTCCCTTAGATAATGTACCAGATAATTATGGGAAGAGATGTTTGCATAACTTTCATTGTTTTTGCATTAGGAAAATATTGTGGTCAAAAGTAGGACAGTATGCTGATAAAAAATGGTATAAACGAATTATATACAAAGTTTTGAATGCTGTATTTTCAGAGAAAAAGGTTCTAACACATTATAATAAATTCATTAGGGCGTCTAATAGATATAAGAGTGATTTAGTGCGTATTTTATTGTATCCAACTCCTAACAACGTCTATGGTTATTATCGTGTATGGTATGAAAATAGTGAAAAAATTTTGTTTGAAAAATTTTATTTTAGTGGGATAGCTGATTATGATGCCTATTTGAGTTTTAAGTTTGGTGATTATGAAAAGTTGCCACCATATAATGCAAGAAAAATCCATCCCGTAGTTGATATTAAGGTTCTTGGTAGTAGCAAATAGGAGATAAATATGAAAAACGATATGATTTTATATGGTAGTTCCATAAATAATAACAGAAGGATTAACCTACTAAAAAAAATGGGTATAAATGTCATATATATGTGTGACAGAGATAAAAAATTGTGGGATGCCGATAAAAAAATATATTCACCAGATACAATATACAATAATCCAGATGCAGACATATTGGTTCAAACTTGGCATTATAGAGAAGTTTTAAAGCTTTTTAAAGAAAAGGGATTTCCAAATAGAGTATTGGTATGGCCCACTATGGGAGAATGGTTATTTGATTATGTATATGATAGTGTAGGCTCGTTTAATGAATTGATTTTTAAAAAAAGTTGTAATTGGATAAAAAACAATGAAAAAAAACTATTTGATATTTATGAAACAAAAGACAGCTATACGTATAAAGCCTTAAACCAAATCATTTATGAGAGAAAAATTGCCGATACTCCTAATTTATTGTCAATAGATGAATATTTAGATTTTGAATATTACAATAATTATTTTTATGATAAACATCTGGCTCCCCAAGGTAATGTTGTATTTATAGATGGGGGGGCTTTTACTGGTGATAGTGCAGCACTTTTTATAAGGGATTATAAGGAACGTGTAGCTAAAATTTTTGCTTTTGAACCAGATAAAATTAATTTTCATAAATTATTAAACTATAGTAAAAAACTTTCTAAAGAAAATTTGTTAGAGTGTTATAATTGCGGATTGAGTAATGAGAGCAAAAATTTGTCCTTTATAAGTAAGGAAATTAAGAGTTGCGTCACTGAAAATGGTGATACGACAATATCTCTGGTAGCTTTAGATAATTTTTTGGTAGGTAAGAAAATTAATGGCACGTTATGTATTAAATTGGATATTGAGGGGGAAGAGTGTGCAGCTATAAGTGGTTTTAAAGAGACCTTACAAAAATATAAACCGTATTTGGCTATATGTGTTTATCATAAAATGGAGGACATTTTTGCTGTCCCTCAGTTGATAAAGACTATTGAACCGAGATATAAATTTTACTTGAGGGCAGGTTCTCATTTGGAATGTTATGCTGTGCCAATGCTCTGATAATATTGTAGTAGTGTGGAAAATTGCCATAATAGATGATTTTTATATTGGAGAATAATATGTGGAATTTAGATAAAAAAAGAATATTAATTATTTTTGGCTATGCCGACTTGGGGCGTGCTCTATATAGTTATTTAAAAACCCATTATCGTGGAAAAAGGGTTATATATTGTGATAACTCCTCGTTGAAAAGGGAGCATGAAGAAAATGTGTACTCTGTTCAAGAGACCGTTGCCATGTACAGAAAAGAGGCTGGTGTATTTTTTATTGCTTCCTTGTATCACTACAAAGATATGCGTAATCAATTGTTAAATCTAGGTGTTGTTGATGAGGATATAGTAAAAAAATTGCCATCTGATATAGTGAACAAGATAAAAAATAAAGAATTAGAAAAAAAAATGGTTATTCCTAAAATATTAAATTTTGAAATTAATATTCTTAAAAAGTGTAATTTGCGCTGTCAATGTTGTAATAATTTTTCGCCACTTGTAGCTGAAGAAGAGTTTTGTGATTCAGATATGGAAATTGTAAAAGAGGATTTATTAAGAATAAAAAAACTCTTTTCTGATAGTGTTGGGCGGATATATATATCGGGGGGAGAGCCTTTAATGCATCCGCGATTATTAGATTATATAAAGTTTATACGAAAAACATTTATGAAGGCTGACATAGCTATAATTACTAATGGAATATTATTGTTAAATATGAAGCAGAATTTTTGGGATATTTGCCGAGACAATAATATTATTCTGACACCTACTAAATACCCGATAAATGTCAAATATGACCTCATAATGGAAAAAGCTAAACAAAATGGAGTTAGATGTAAATTTTTTGGTTCGTCGGAAAGTGGAAGAACATCGTGGCATTTTCCGTTTGATTTACAGGGAAAACAGGATTATAGAGAAAGTTTTTATAATTGCTATAATGCCATGAACTGTATAACTTTATATAGAGGGAAGTTATATCCTTGTTCATTGGTAACTAATATAGATATTTTTAACCGATATTTTGATAAAAATTTAACAGTATTGGCAGAAGATGGGGTAGATATATATGAATATGATGATAGGGATACTATTCTTAAAAAATTGATAGAGCCAATGAAATTTTGCCGTTATTGTGATGTCAAACATCGCACATATGATAATAAATGGGAAATTTCTAAAAAATCCATTAAAGAGTGGACCTTGTGAGAGAAAAAACTATGATGGATTATCGTTATTTATTTCCTTTTGAAAAGATAGAAAAAAATTCAGAGGTCGTTATTTATGGTGCGGGGGAACTAGGACAGGAATATTTAAAACAAATAAAGTTGACGCAATATTGTAGTGTTAAGTGTTTTATTGACCGTGCTTATAAAAATATAAAATCGTTGATAGTGCCAGTGTATGGAAAAGAAAAAATTAAAGATTTAGAGTTCGATTATATAGTTTTAGCTTTTCAATCGAGCACGTACATTGATGATATATTAGAATATTTAAAAAAAGAAAAAATTGACCGTAAAAAAATTGTGTTTACTGGTCTTAGAAGTAATGCAGGCGATATATATTTACAAAATACAGTTACTGATGTAAAAAACGATTTCTCTTTTTTAGATATGGAAAATATTAGCATTGCTATGCGTTTGGGATCTGGTTTTGGAGATTGTATTATCGTTAAAAGATTTTTTGCTGAATTGATAAAATTATTTCCTACGGCGAAAATAGATATTTATGCCCCCAATGTATCAAAGTTCATTGAGAGTATCTATAGTGATGAGGAAAATGTTAATAATATCATAGATGACACAAATCTTTATAGAACATTTTATATGAAATATGATATAGCTTTTGATTTAGTAACTATATTTAATATCGATTTTTTCAACGAAAAATCTTTGAAATTTTCTCCATCAAGCAAAAAAATAATAAAAGATTCTATACAGAAATGTTTGGAATATAGATTGACAACGTTTCCAGCACCAAATAGGTATGTTCATTTTGGGAGAATGATTTTTGCAGGATTGAATTGTTATACTGCATACAATTATTTTGGTTTAGTTAATATTGAGGATAAATATGTAAAAATACCTTTACATAAAGAATGGGAAGCGTTATTTAGAGAATTATCTTTAGGTAAATATATAACTATAAATTATGGAAATGGTGCTGGACAAAATATATCTAAACAATGGCCATATGAATATTTTTGTGAGCTGATAAATTTATTAAAGTTAGAATATCCGTACTTGCAGATAATTCAAGTGGGTAGTGGAGAATGCAAACAGGTTAAAAATGTAGATAGGTATTTTTTAGGAGAAAACTTAGAGTTAGTAAAATTTATTTTAAAAGAATCTATTTTGCATATAGATATAGAGGGGGGATTGGTACACTTAGCCACGCAATTAAAAACCAAATGTGCAGTTATGTTTGGACCAACACCATTTGAATACTATGGTTATAGAGAAAATATAAATTTTATTCCCAGCAACTGTACAGGTTGTTTAGCCCTTTATGATAATGTGTACCGATGTGCTAGAGGATTAAAGAAGCCTGCATGTATGTATTCAATAACGCCGCAAATTGTTGTTGATAAATTAAAAAAATATTTAGAAAAATATTGGGAAAACGATATAAAAAATGAATAATGAATTAGTAAGTATTATTATTCCAGTATACAATGTAGAAAAATATCTTGATAAATGTTTGGAGTCAGTTGTCAATCAATCATATAAACATATTGAGATTATCTTGATAAATGATGGTTCTACTGATAGTTCTCTACAAAAATGTTGGAATTGGCAGAAGGCAGATGGACGAATTGTTGTCATAGATAAGAATAATGAGGGACTAAGCAAAACAAGAAATTTAGGCATAAAAATAGCAAAAGGTGCATATATTGCTTTTATTGACTCTGATGATTGGGTGGAGGATACGTTTATTGAAAGTATGTATAAGCAATTAAAGCAATCTGGTGCTGATATGGTTGAATGTGATTTCCAAAAAGTTTATTTTGGCAGTGGAATAAACAGTTATAGTGAAAATAATTCTATGATGGGATTAGATTTTAATATTGAACAACGTCTATTGTTGGGGTCTCCGACGATGTGGAAAATTTTTAGTAAAAAGTCATTGTGGATAGATAATGGGATAACTATGCCCACATGTACTGGAGAAGATATTCCTACATATGCTATGCTTTTGTTCATGAGTAGAAGTGTCGGTAGTTGTCAAAAGAGTTTGTATTATTATAGAAAAAATAGACCAGGAAGTATTACTTATGATGCCAGTTCTTATATTGAAGTACCGAAGGCTATAAGGTACTTAATCGATTATTTGAGAAAAAAGAAGCGGTATGATAATAATAAATACCTGATTTATAGGTATTCAATGCGCTGGTTAGCTAAGTATTTGACACCTGGTATGGTGAAATTAAACTCTGCTGATTTTCAAAAATTATTTTGCCAATATTCTTCTTTTTTGGAAAGTGAATTCAATTCATTTTATCAACATATTAATCTGGCAATATTTGGCAGCTATAATTTAACTAGAATAGTGAATAAATTATCTTTTTTGGAAAATCCCAATAATAGATTTCAGTTTTCTAGTATTATTGCCATTATGTCCTCTAAAAGTGAAAAGTTGAGATGTATGCAACACCATAATGCTTATCGAATGAAAATGTTACAGAGAGAGGCGCAAAATACTTTTTTTAGATTTATTGATAAACAAAAAATTTCATATTTGGTGATAGACTTTATAGAAGAAAGACATGACATTGCGGAAATAGATAGATTCTATTACACCAATAGCGATGCTTTTCAAGAAACTAATTTGGTCCCTGATAGATTGATAGCTAGAAATAGTGATGAGTGTGCGAAACTTTGGCAAGAAAAGTGCCTTCTATTTATAGAACAGCTAAAGAAACGATTTAAACCGCAAAATGTTGTCTTAGTAAAAAATTATTTATCCGAATGTTATGGGAACATTCATTGTAAAAAACAGTATGCAGATATAAATAAAATTAGGGCAATAAACGAAATTTTGGAAGGGTATTATGCCTTTTTTGCCCAAAATTATGCAGGTATTCAGATAATAGATATGCATACCGATGCTTTGTATATGACAGATGAAAACTTTGAATATGGATGTTATCCATGGCATTTAAATGATTGGATAAATACTAAAATAGCACACTCAATAGTATTATAATAAGTATTTATAGTATATTTTAATAATTTATTTTAGATAATAATATATTTGATGGTGTATAAATGATTAATATTGTATTTGGATTATATGATAAAGATGGGGAATATAGTAAGAATATTGCTGCAGCCATATTTTATTTATTAGAGAATACACGAGAAGAATTGATAATATATATATTACACAATGAAAACTTGCCTTTGAAAATAAAAAAATATCTAGAAAAGATAATATGCTCATATGGGCAAACATGTGTATTTAAATCAATAGACATTACAAACCAAACATTTGCTAATCAAGATTTTTCCATCATTAGTGTTGGAACGTTATACAGATTAAAAATAGCGGACATTATGCCAACTAGTGTAGATAAAATTATATATCTAGACAGCGATATTATATTTAATATGGATATAATGGCCTTATGGCATGAATTTGGAAATATGAATACGACCATAGCTGGCAAGAAGGATGATATAGGTGGTGCAACCTATATTAATGCTGGTGTCTTGTTATTGAATTTAAATAAAATGAGATTAAAATATAAATTTTATGAAGAGGCAACGCAATATTTTAGAGAAAATCCTTATTCTAAACACACAGATCAAGATGCCATAAATCATATATTTACAAATGATAAGTCGTTTTTAGTGGAGAGGTATAATATTTTTACCATCTATGATAGAAAAAATAGAAAATATAATAAAGGAATTTTTCATTTTGCAGGAGATTATCCTAAAATACAAAGTGACTATTTAGCAGATAGGTTATATTGGAATTATATAAAAAATAGTCCGTGGAAGGCTGAATACACTAGATTAACTAATTTTATTAATAATATTACACAATATAAAATATTGTTATTTGGTTCTTCCGGAATTCAGCATGACAATATTGTGCAATTTATCCAAAAAAAACATGGTAATATAGTAGGCTATTTAGATAATAATAAAGCACTATGGGGTAAGAAGAAAAATGGTCATTTAGTCATGGCTCCAACAGAGTACAGAAAATTAAATCAAGAGGAATATAAGATTGTTGTTGTCTCAGGACATCATAATGAAATAAAAGAGCAGTTACTTAGTTATGGTTGTCAAGAGAATATCCACTTTTTTAAGGGAAGATATTTTTGTTGATTTTTATGTAGCATTGAGGAATTTAGTATGGATTTACGGACATTGAAAAAAGATGAACGCATTGGAATTTATGGAACTGGTAAAAATGCTAAAAGGGTATTAGAAACATTGCAGCAGCAGAATGTCATTGGTTTTATTTCTGAACACACAGAAAGTGCTTATTTTGCTGGTAAGAGAATTTATCAAATTGGTGAAATTGTTAAAAAAGTAGATAGTATTATCATTGCGGCGATGCCAAAGTCCGCAGTCATTATATATAATCGTATCATAAATTCTATTCCGTCAGGAGTAACCCTGTATGATATGTCAGGGCGATGTTTAAATGGAATTGATTCGCATTTCGATGAATCTTATTGGGATACGTCCTATTTAAAACTGCTTTCGGCTATCAAGACACATGAAACAATAATAATTGATATTTTCGCTAGTTTATTAGCTGGTTCGTTTTACAAAAAAGAAGATGTTTGGGCATTAATAGAAAAGGAATTGGTAAATGATGGTTTATCAATTCCTTTTTGCGAATGGCGAACATGCATAGAAAAAATGCTAATTGACCGTGGCAATGATGGTGATATTGATGCTATTTATCAATCCTTGGAAAAAGAATATGCAGTCAGTTTAGAGGTAGTTTCGGCGTGTAAAGCCAAGGAAGAAGAAATATTTTCTAAATGTTTTTGTCCAAGAAAAAAAATATTAGAAGCTATTAGCTATGCAAAAAGCAATAAAAAACGAATTGTATTCGTATCAAACGCCTATTTTTCTAGGCCATGCGTTATAAACTTATTAAAAAATTTGGATTTAGATTTATATGATGAGTTATATATTTTATCTGAAATACCGATAGAAAAAAATAAAAATGAAAAATATAAATATATTATCAACAAAGAAGGATATAAATCTCTATTGATACATAGTAATGCCACTTTATCAGTGAGAAGCGATAGTTTTTTCGTCATGAGTGTACAAGAGATGCTTGAAATTTCTTCTTTAGTATTTTTGGTGGAAAAAACTAGAAATTACACGGATAGAATGGTACTTGGCTATATCATAGCTAGGATATATAACGACCCCTTTGTATTAAATGCTACTAGCGGAAAATATATTTTTTCCAGTGCGAAGGTATTTGGCTATACGTGTGTCGCTCCGATTGTGCTGTGTTATGTGATTTGGATTATAGAGCAAGTAAGAGAAAAGGATACAGCCGTTTTATTTGCTTCTCGAGATGGATACTTTTTAAAAAAGGTATATGATTTTTTTGGAAAAAAAATATCACTTCCTACCTCTATCTATTTTTATACATCGAGGATGGCTGCTACCATTTCTAGCTTAAATACTGTCCATGATATCGAAAAGTTGTGTAGTAAAGCCAGTGACTACGCTAAATTTAATTTGCAAGCATATGTAGAATATCGCTTCGGTATAAAGTGTTCTAATTTGCCAGATTGCTCAGTAGGTAGTATTTTAAAAAAATATGGTCAGCAAAAGATGTTAAGCATGATTTTAAAACACAAGGAAGAAATTTTTGTTAATTCTGCTATGCAGAGAGAAAATTATTTGGCCTATATTGAAGCTTTAAAATTAAATGGTTTTGATAAACTTATTTTGGTAGATTTAGTTACGCAGGGAACTACCTACAATGCTTTGATAAAATTTTGGAGAACTGATTTATATTTATTTGCGTTGGCACTACATGGGAAAATAAAGACAAATACAAAAGCACAGGCTTGTTTAGCTAATTTAGCAGATGACGATATGAGGAGATATTTATTTTTGATGCTAGAACTTTGTTTATCATCTCGAGAGGGACAATTGCAAAAGATTGAGCGGGATAAAAAATTAAAATTTGTCCCCGCTTCTGAGTATGATGGCGAATTATTGTCTAGTATTCAAGACGGGATAAGTGAGATGCTCCGGGCATTAGATAAACTTGGTGTGGATTTCTTGGCATGTCCGCTATCTAAGGAATTTGCTATGGCCACATTGAGTACCATTTTTTGGAAAAACTCCTATTTTAAGAAGGCTTTGGTGGATAGATTTACTTTATTTGATTTTGATACGCGTTATAATTCGCTAGAATATGCCGGCTGCGAAATAATAGATTAAAATATTAATTTATGGGATGATAAGAAATAATGGAGTTATTTGAAAAATATAAGGGAAATAATATTGCTATATATGGGATTGGCAAAAATGCGGAAAGATTGTTGAAATCCCTACATGGATATAAAGTTGTTGGCTTAATTGATAAAGAACATTGGGGCGAGCAGTTTTTTGGAAAAACAGTATTTCCCATCGAAGAAATTGTCGATAAGGTGGATGTCATTATTATCGCAGCTAGTATATTATCTACGGCGATAGTTTATAAGCGTATTAAGAATATTGTGCCAAACCGAATTTTATTGTACGATTCACGTGGTTTTCGCCTTAATTCCAGTAATAATGTTTCCGACAATTTATATTGGAAGTTTTCTAATTCTCAGATGTTATCAGAAATAGAAAAACATAAAATTATATCATTTGATATTTTTGATACCCTTATAATGCGGCGTGTGTTAGAGCCAAGGGATATTTTCCGCTTGGTGGAGTGGCGCTTAAGGGAGAAAAATATTGCAATACCATTTTATGATTGGCGTATAGCCAGTGAAACTGAGGCAATTAAAAAATACGGTGATTGTAGTTTTGAGAATATATACAGTTGTATGGCTGATAAATACGCCCTAGATACCAATGTTATCGAGATATGTCAAAAATTAGAAAAAGATACAGAATTAGATTTTATTATCCCTAGGCATAGAACGATTGAGGCTTTAAATTATGCTAGAAATTTGGGCAAAAAAGTTATTCTGATATCGGATATGTACTTTGACCATGTGTTTATAGAAAAAATGCTCCACAAATGCGGAGTAAATTCTTGGGATAATTTGTATATATCATCGGAAGTAAAGTGCAATAAAGGCACAGGAACAATGTATGATTATGTTGTACAATGCGAATGTTCGACCGATATATTACACATTGGAAATGACGTAGAGGCCGACATAAAGATGGCGAAACAGAAAAGTTGGAATGCATTTTTAGTCATGGATAGTAAGCAAATGTTATATTGTTCCTCTATCGCCTATCTGCAAGATAAAGTCAAAACCTTTACGGATAAATTAATTTTGGGACATATCATCGCCAGGATATTTAACGACCCCTTTGCCTTATCTGCTTTTAAGGGCAAGTATTTATTTGAAAATGCAATTGATTTTGGTTATTCTTGTATCAGCACTGTCGCTTTGGCTTATGTTGGCTGGATTGTGCGAAAATTAAGTAAGGAAAAAAATGCCCTAGTATTATTTGTTTCGAGAGATGGATATTTTTTGAAGAAAATATATGATTTAGTAAAAGAGAAATTTAAATTGCCAAAATCAATATATTTTTATTCCTCTCGCATGGTAGCCAAAATGGTTAATGTAAGAAGTGAATTAGATATAAAAGAGCTTTGTAGGGACATTAATATTTACCAAGATGTGCAGTTATCTGATTTTATAGCTTATAAATTTGGTGTGAAATTGGATACTTCCTTTGACGGTAAAATACGGAATATTTTGCTTGACCATGGTTATGCTATTATAGAAAAGGAATTAATGCGACACCAAGATGAATTGTTACATCACGCTGCAGAGCAGAGAATGAATTATTTGTCCTATATCAAGCAATTGGGGATGGAGAAATATGATAAGGTTTTTTTTGTTGATTTGATTACGCATGGAACGACTTATCATGCACTTTTAAAATTAATGTCTGAAAAATTAA
This sequence comes from Pectinatus sp., assembly GCA_020025135.1. GTDB lineage: Bacteria > Bacillota > Negativicutes > Selenomonadales > Selenomonadaceae > JAHHSQ01. Next base: position 11,776 of record JAHHSQ010000011.1, on the reverse strand, counting down.
CCTTATTGGCGATGGGAAAATATCAAGCTGATAGTGAGTACATGTATAGCATGTTGGAAAATTTAGTTGATAATAATACTCATCGGTATTTGTATCCAGTTTTAGAAATGAGTTTTGCTTCGCGAGAAGGACAATTGAGTGGAATAAAAAGTTCTGGTGAAAAAGAATTTTTGTCAGGTTCAGAATATGACAGCGCTTTGCTTGATGATTTACAGCTGGGCATTATGACGATGGTTTCAGATTTGGAGCAAAATGGTATTAATTGGATTCATAATCCTATCTCTAATGACTTTGCGATGGCGGTTTTAAATATTTTTTCTTTTCATAAAACCGTGTTTAAAAGAGAGTTAGTGGATAGATTTTCACTATTTGATTTTGGCAATGATGAAAATACATTGGAATACGCTTGTTGCGAAATAGTAGATTGAAGTGCGATATGGACAAAAAAGTTAAAAATATTTTGGAAGCTAATATATTAGCCTATTTAGAGGGGACTTTAAACGAAAAAGAATTATCACCACAAGAAAATTGGAAATTAAAATATCAATTCTCGGATATGCGTGTAGGTGCATTTTGCTGGGTAAATTATCAGTACTCGACTAAATTATTGCTTTTAGGCGACGAATACGGTGCTTTAGCAGGTTTTTTTTGTGAAAAATGTGCAAATGTATATATCGTCGTTACTTCAGAAGTAGCAGCGGATATTTTGAAGAAGCGCTATCCTAAATTAAAGAACTTACACATTATAGTTGGTTTGGATAATTCGCAAATTAAAATTCATAAATACGATTATATTATTGCCAATGGTATTTTGGAATCTATTGGTGGCTCAGATGATGTTTATAAAAAAGGATATTTACAAAAATTATTTGCTTCTTTGTGTGAAAGTGGAAAATTATTTTTTACGGTTGATAATAAATTTGGCACCAAATATTTATCTGGCATTATAGATAAGTACAGTGATATTCCTTTTGCTGGATTTAACGAAGGGTATGTGGGTAAGAGAGGAAAATTATTCACGAAGGCAGAGATTGTACAGTTATTAGAACAAGCGCAGATAAAACACTATAAATTTTATTATCCTTTGCCAGATTACGATATGTCCGAAATAATTTATACAGATGATTTTTTACCGCAAAAAAATGTTTTAGAGCGGCTAACACCGTATTATTCCGATAAAACTACTATGATTGTTGATGAAACTAATTTATATAATGACATTATTGATAATGGTATTTTCCCAATATTAGCTAACTCATTTTTAGTGGAATGTACACATGATGAAGTTTTTTTGGATAAAATGCGCTATGCTACTTTTTCTTTGGACAGAGGCAGAAAGCGAGCTTTGGCTACGGTCATAAATCCTGATAAAGTGTACAAAAGGGCTATTTATAATATTGGAAAAGATTATATATGGTCTTTAGGTAAAAATTTACAGTATTTAAAAGATAGAAATATTCCGGTAATAGAATATGACTTTATTAACGATGCATTGGTGATGCCATATATAAATTGGCCCACGTTGTCTCTTTATTTACAGAATATTGCTTATGATAAAGATAAATTTATGAAAATAATAGATACCTTATGGAAATATGTACAAGTATCATCAAAACATGTTTCAGATGTAGATAATTGCATGTTAGAATATGGTGGAAATTATGATTGGGGACCAATTTTGGCAAAGGGATATCTGGAATTGGTACAATTAAATTGTTTTTATCAAAATGGAAGATTTTTATTTTTTGACCAAGAATATGTAATGGATAATTGTCCAGCTAAATTTATTTTGTATAGAATTATAGCGTTACTGTATTTTAAGACTACTATTTCTAAATACATTAGTTTAGATGAATTAAAAGAAAAATATGGACTCACTGATTTATGGACAATTTTTCAAATTGAGGAAAGGAAATTTTTAGCTTCCATTCGTTATGTTGGTGCAAATAAGGAATTTCTACAGTATACACATTCAGACATTCGGCAAATCAAGCGTAATGTTTCCATTTTAGGCTTAAATGATGCCGATAGCATCAATTATGCTGCTTCAGAAAAATTAGCTGAACTAAAAAAAGTGCAACTACGGATGTTGGCACATTTTCAAAAGATTTGTCAAAAATATTCTCTGCGGTATTATGTCATTTATGGGACATTATTAGGGGCAGTGCGCGGAAATGGTTTTATTCCTTGGGATGACGATATCGATGTGGCGATGCCTAGAAAAGATTACGAGCGCCTGCGTGCCCTGTATGATAACACACGCAATCAGTATTTTTTGCAGACGATGTTTAATGAGCGGGAAACTTTCTTTAATGGCTATATGCGCTTGCGTGACAGTTTGACAACGGGAATAGAATTGGATGATATCGGGCAGAAATGTCATAATGGTTTGTGGATGGATATTTTCCCGCTCGATGTTTGTCCGGAAGAAGAAACTGCCATCCAAAAGAAAATTGCTAAAATAAGCTACTATCAATCTTTATTGGCTATTAAGGTCTATAAGAGAAAACCATTAAAATTGGCAACTATGTCTAATTGGGAATATAAGAAGTATCGCTTCTTGGCGAGATTTTATTCTTATGCCAAACTGGTTCAATTGTTAGATGGTGCTTTACAAGATAGTAATCCTGCCTCCTCTGAAAAAATAGCTATTTTCACGCATTATAAGACGGCAAAAATATTTTATAAGAGTGATTTTAGCAAATGGGAAATCGTTCCATTTGAAAATTTATCAGTACCTATACCCCATGGTTATCGGCGTTGTTTGGTGCAAAGCTTTGGCAAAAATTACATGCAATTACCGCCTCTCATAGAGCGTATTCCTCATCATCGGGGGATTTTCTTGCCTCAAATTCCTTTTACCGAATACAATGCCCGTTTTTGTGATTTATTTACCTCGGCAGAGGGAAAAATATTGGCTGTCTTTGGTACGGGAAATATGTTTGATAAATATTGCCGTGAATATGGCAAGCGATACCTACCGCAATTTCTACTGGATAATAATAGAGCAAAATGGGGTAAAACTTGTCGAGGTATAGAGATAAAATCGCCAGCAATATTGCAGGAAAGAAAAAATATCCATATAATAATTTGCAGTGTATATTATAAAGAGATTGCGAAGCAACTAGAGCAATTGGGGATATACGATTACAAAATTTACGCAAATAATAGAGAATATATGTTATGAAGAAAAAGTATAAATTAGGATATGTGCAGGGAACATTCGATATGTTTCACCGCGGACATTTAAATCTTTTGCAACGTGCTAAAAAGTATTGCGATAGATTGCTTGTCGGAGTAGTGTCTGATGAATTAAATATCGTTTATAAACACCGGCGACCATTAATTCCTTATGAGGATAGAGCTTCTATCGTGGCGGCTATAAGAGACGTGGATGGCGTGATAAAAGTTGACATTGGCAGTGATGATAAAATTATGCTTTGCAAAAAATATCATTTTGATGCCCATTTTTCTGGTGATGACCATGCAGAAGACAGTGCAGTTTTAGCGACACGCTTGTTAAAGCAGGGCTGCGAGATGGTTTTTTTTCCCTATACGCAAAAAGTTAGCTCTAGCAAATTAAGAGTGCAGTTAAAAAATAGAATTTTATACAATTTAGCGGCCGATTTACCTCTGGCAAAGATAAAAGATGATGTAGTTGTCTATGGTGCAGGGGACTATGGGTTAGATATCTATCGGTATTTGCAATCGCTTGGAAAAACTGTTATCTTAGTTGATAAAAGATATCTTGATTTATCTACAATCAAAGGGATAAGCGTAAAAGCCCCTGCTAGTATAATATCTGAGCAGTATGAGCAGGTTATTTTGGCTACTATAGTGGAAAAGACGGCGCGAGAGATGCGGGAGCAATTAGAAGCTTATGGTGTAAACGCTAGTTTGATTTTTTGGCCGCTGGGGTTGGCAAAATAGGAGAATTATATTTAGTTTTAGTAAAATAACTCACAAAGGAAGATTATATAGATTTCCAATATTTAGTTATAGAAAGGATTACCAAAATATGGAATATAAAAATGGCAAATTTTTAGTGGCAGCTAGTTGCTTTACGGCGCAAAAATATGATGATACCGGTTATATAGAATATGACCCTGAAACGAAATCCGTGCAAATATTTTTAAAGAATAAAGCGGCGATAGAAAAAGCTATGGAATATCTTCATCAACCGCAGACCATGCAGATTCCACATCACACGATGAATGATTTTACGACCATCACCATCGAACCGTTGGCCAATGTCGATAATTTTCAGTTGGCTTTGACGAGATTGTGGGAATATTCCAATGTTTACATTGATTGGAGTAGACCAGTTGATTACGTCATCGCACATATGAATGAGCCGATTGAATAATTTTTTATCGTGCTCTTAGATATTGGAAGTAAAGAGATGAAAGAGATGAAATCATGGAAGTAGTCAATAACAACAAGCAGTTTGCCATCATTGGTTTAGGGCGTTTTGGCAGTTACGTGGCCAAGAATTTATATGATATGGGATATGACGTTTTAGCTATAGATAAAAATATGCAGAAGGTCGAAGATTTTAGTTATGAGGTCACTCATGTCGTACAGGCTGATTCCACTGACGAGGAGTCATTGCGAGAATTGGGGATTTTGAATTTCGATGTTGTGGTCGTGGCGATTGGTGAAGATATTGAAGCTAATATCATGACTACGTTACAGTTGAAAGAGATTGGTGTTAAATACATTGTGGCCATGGCTCGCAATCCATTACAAATCAAGGTTTTAACGAAAATTGGTGCGGATAGAGTAGTTGCGCCAGAACGCGATATGGCACAACGAGTGGCTTTTAACTTGGCATCTACAAATGTGATGGATTACATTGAATTGTCCAAGGAATTTAGTATCGCCGAAATTACCGTACCACGTGCCTTTATCAATAAAACCTTGGTGGAATCAGATATGCGTGCTAAATACAATATCAACGTTGTAGCTATTAAGCGTGGTGATAAGGTCATTATTTCTCCGCGACCAGATGAAAAACTACACCAAAATGACATTGTCGTCGTTGTAGGTGAAAATGATAATATCAATGAATTAGAAAGTTTAGACTGATTTATCATTATTGATAATAGGCAGTTATTTATTGTTTCTTTATGATAAAATTTGAATAAATATTCTAATAAATATTCTTTGAACAGAACAAAAACTACGAAAAAATTTTCCGAAAATGTGAATGTAATTTAGTATGAAGAAACAAAAATTTTTTCCGCTATTCATCTTTTTTTGTCGAATAGCGGTTTTTTAATGCATTCTCTCAATTAAGCTGAATTATCTGAAAAATACTGATATAAGGCTGTTTTTCACTGGTATACTCCTATTGACTATGTCAACATATAAGCGGTATAATTATTACATAGATATGTGGGACATACATGAAGGATGTCAGATATATCTGTCTGTATCTAATTGGCCGATTAGATGAACGAATTGTTCTGCATAAATGCAGAGAATGTGCTCGAACTGAGTACAAATGTCTAGTTTAGACTGTGTTTAGAGTACAAGGAGGAAAAAAATTGACAAGCTTAAAAATTGCATGTAGCTTAGATGCTGAAAAGTATTTTTGTACTACAAGAGAAATTGTTCATATCGGAGAAACAGATTACACTGATGTTGCAGCAGTAGTTCTCACTAGTGCTGACTGTGGTTGCATCATCGACGAAATCGATGCAACTAAATTCAATGTACCTATCTTCTTGATTCGTTTAGACGATGCTGAAATTGACAACGAAAGATTGAACAAAGTCTATCATGTTATAGATACCGAAAAATTTGACTCTCGTCTTTATAGCCGTGCTATCGAAGCAGCTGCTACAAAGTATGAAGAAAACCTTCTCCCTCCATTCTTCAAAACCTTGGCTGAATACGTTGAAGATGGTAACTCCAACTTCGATTGCCCAGGTCATCAGGGTGGTCAGTACTTCCGCAAACATCCAGCAGGACGTTTCTTCTATGAATTCTACGGAGAAAACTTGTTCCGCTCCGATATTTGTAACGCTGACGTAAAATTAGGTGACCTCTTGATTCACGAAGGTCCAGCTTGTGCAGGTCAGAAGCACGCTGCATCTGTATACAATGCAGATAAAACCTACTTCATCCTCAATGGTACTTCTTCTTCTAACAAAGTTGCTATCGGCGCTATTGTTACCCCTGGCGATTTGGTATTGTTCGACCGTAACAACCATAAATCCGCTATTCAGGGTGCTTTGATTCTCGGTGGTGCTCGTCCTGTTTACTTGGAAACAGCTCGTAACCCATTCGGTTTCATCGGTGGTATTGATGACCGTTGCTTCGAAGAAGATTACATCAGAGGCTTGTTGAAAGAAGAAATCGGCGAAGAAGCTGCTAAGAAAGAAAGACCTTTCCGCTTAGCAATCATTCAGCTCGGCACCTATGATGGTACAATCTACAACGCACAGCAGGTTGTTAAGAGAATCGGTTCTCTCTGCGATTACATCCTCTTCGACTCTGCATGGGTTGGTTATGAACAATTCGTACCAATGATGAAAGAATGTTCTCCTCTTCTCATCGACTTAAAAGAAGATGACCCAGGTATCCTCGTTACTCAGTCTGTTCACAAACAACAAGCTGGTTTCTCCCAGACCTCTCAGATTCACAAGAAAGATAGCCACATTAAAGGTCAGGCAAGATATTGTAACCATAAACGTTTCAACAACTCCTTCATGCTCAATGCTTCCACAAGCCCATTCTATCCAATGTTTGCATCCCTCGATGTCAATGCTAAAATGCAAGACGGCGAAGCAGGCAGAAAACTTTGGATGGACTGCTTGAAGATGGGTATTGATGCTCGTAAAGACTTACTCGCTCGTTGCAGCATGATTAAACCGTTCATTCCTGACATGATTGACGGAAAACCTTGGCAGGATTATCCAACTGAAGAAATCGCTAACGACAAGAAATTCTTCCAGTTTGAACCGGGTGCAAAATGGCATTCCTTCGAAGGCTATGGCAAGAACCAGTACTTCGTTGACCCATTCAAATTCATGCTCACCACACCAGGTATCGATGCTAAGACCGGTACTTATGAAGATTTCGGTATTCCTGCTAATATTCTCGCTAACTACTTGCGTGAAAATGGCATCATTCCAGAAAAATGCGACTTGAACTCCATTCTCTTCTTGATGACCCCAGCAGAAACTGAAACCAAATTCCAAAACCTCGTTACCCAAATCGCTCATTTGGAACAGGCTGTAAAAGAAGACCGTCCTTTGAAAGAAGTATTGCCTTCCGTTTACAATGCTAATAAAGAACGTTATGCTGGCTATACCATTCGTCAGCTCTGCCAAGAAATGCATGACTACTACAAGAAGAATAGCGTAAAAGATATTCAGAAGAAGTTGTTCCGCAAGGCAGAATTACCTAAGTACTTCACCAACCCACAAAAAGCTCAGTACGCTTTAATGCGTAATGAAGGTGAATTGGTATCTCTCGACAAGATTGTTGGTCGTGTTGGACTTGAAGGTGCTCTTCCATATCCTCCAGGAATTATCGTTGTTGTTCCAGGTGAAGTTTGGAACGAAAACACCCAGAAATACTTCCAAATCCTCGAAGAAGGTATCAATGAATTCCCAGGCTTCGCACCAGAAATTCAAGGTGTATACCTCAATAGAGAATCTGATGGCAAGATTCATGGCTATGCATATGTTCTCAAAAAAGAATTTGAAGAAAAATATGCTGAAGGTAAAGGTTGCTGCTGCAAATAAGCAGTTTGTGGCTTGATTGTTAGTTCGTTTGTATCTTATAGTGAAAATCTTATAGTGAATGAGGTCGAGAAAAGTTGCTAGAGGCGACTTTCTCGGCTCCGGTATGAAATTTATATTTGGCACTAGATGGTTGGTATAGATGCTTCGCTTTGCTGATGGCAAGAGAGAAGATAAGTATCGCATCATGTGTGGAAGAGGAGTCTGCTACCTGACGGGTAGACAGGCTCCTCTTTTTATATTTTTATTAAGAGTGAAAAGAACACTCGTGACTTTAGTCAGGGAGTGTTCTTTTGCCATATTAGTAAGTATTAAATTAGTATATAGACATAACCATTAAGTTATATAAATTGAGGAAAGTAGGCTTATATGTGATTGACAGCTAAATTGGTCTATCCTAAATCTTATATAGTTTGTGCTTTAGTGACAGTTCAAGAAATTCATAAAAGAACTTTATTGAGAGTAGTAACTTAATATGAACGAAATGGCTAAGGTCGTCTATATTTTAGTTGTAGACCGTATTTTAATTTTGTTAGATATGCAAGTCTGAGCAAAACTGGGAAACGAGAGAGGAAAAGACATTAATTAGCCTAAAAAGGTGCTTATAATCGTATAAACAGTTTTATGTTTTTACATTTGTGCGTTGGCGTTAGTTTGACTTTACAAATTATATATGCTATAATTATAGTACAAGTTAAACTAGTATATTTTTCGAATGAATTAGAAAAATGTACGTCATAAGCCAGTATAACCATTTTCTCGCCTGATTGTGGTTTTTATCGTATACATTGGACAGTTATTGTTGGTTACTGGTGGAAGAAAATTTGTAGAATATGCAAAGATGAAAAGAATTGATATTTGCCGATTGCACTAGTGTAGATTTTATGATTTGTCTTTGCGTTTCGCGTTTATTATTGAGAGTGTTATTAAAATCAATGGCTTTTATTAAAAAAGGGGGAATTGTTATGAAAATCAATAATAACTGTGTAAGCATAGCGATTCCGCTGAATCGCTTGCCGTTGCCTAGAGAATTATAGGGGTCTAAATTAAATTGACTGTAAAACTATAATTTAATAATAATAATCTCAGCATTTCTAAAATAAGATTTTGGGGTAGTTTACGTCTATCTCATTTCAATTTTTATATTTGGGAGTAGTCTGTCTAGTCAGGGAGCTGGAAGATTATTCTTTTCATACCTTTATAGGTATGTAACTATACATATAGACTTTGTATAATTAAAATATTAAAAAGTAGACCACAAATCTTGTTCTTTAGAGAGGCGTGGTCTTTTTGTATTCTAAAGCTCGTTTATTAAGGGAGGAGGGTTATCGTGTTTTATTGGATGATGTTATTTTTAGCAATAATAACTGAAGTAGTTGGTACAAGCGTCATGTCCGTATTAAGCAAAAGTTCCCCAATAGAAGCACAAGGCATTATTTCAATTGCGATAGCACTTTCTTACTATTTCCTGTCCAAAGCTATTGCGCGCATTCCCATGGGCATTACTTTCGCCGTTTGGGAAGGAGTTGGAATTACCGCCATCACCGCTATCAGTTGGTTTTTGTTCCACGAAACATTGTCGCTTTATAAGATTTTAGGCATAATGTTTATCGTTTGTGGCGTGGTCATCTTGCAGTGTGATTCCGTGAAGAAAAAAATTAGTCCGAAAAAACAAGAACAGTCCAATACATAAAGCAATGGATTTTGACGTTCTATTATTTTTAGTAAATTATCGAAATTGTGAATTGAGGTATATATTATATGTTGACAGCTTACATTTTTTTATTTTTAGCGATTGGTTGCGATTTAGGTGCCAATGTTTTGATGAAGTTATCTAATAGGTTTAGGATTAAGAAGTATGGTATTCCGGCTATTGTGTTAGCAGTGTCGGCCTTTTTCTTTTTGATGAAATCTTGTCAGACTTTGGATTTGAGTACGGCATATGCTTTCTGGGGTGGCCTCGGTTTGTTAGCTACTACCATGATGGACAAGATTTTTTTCCATGTGGAATTGGGTCGTTTGAGCTGGTTAGGCCTGTTTTCCATCTGCGTTGGTGTCAGCATTTTGGTTTTATAATAAAGATATAAAATATGTGTATTATTGAATATAAAAAGGCTCATGACAACTGTCATGAGCCTTTCTGCTATTTCTGTGATATTTTAACCGATACTGATTTTTCCAGGTGGTAAATGAACATTGTCTTTTTTATGTTTCATGGATAGGGAAAGAGCAAAGGTCATAACGCCGACCCTACCAATCAGCATGATGATGATAAGTACAAGTTTGCTGCTACTGGAGAGCATAGAAGTAATGCCAGTGGAGAGGCCGACAGTGGCAAAGGCGGAAACAACTTCAAATAAAATGCGGATGAAAGCGAAATGCTCGCGAATGGAAATGTACATTGTTGCCCCAACCACTACAGCCATGGAAACAAAGAAAATGGTCAAGGATTTTAAGATGATATCTGTTTCTAAACGCCGATTAAAGACCACGACATCTTTGTTGCCGCGAATAATACTCATAATGGAAGCAAAGATAACAGTAAAGGTAGTAGTTTTGATACCGCCACCAGTAGACCCAGGAGAGGCCCCAATGAACATCAATATGATGATGAAGAAGAGCGTGGCATGTCCTAATTGCCCGATATTCATCAAGGTAAAGCCGGCAGTACGAGGCGTGACAGATAGATAGAAAGAGGCGAGTAATTTTTGCCAGAAGGTCAATGCTCCAATGGTCGCAAAATTGTAGTATTCCAAAAAGAAAATGGCGACTACACCGAGTAATAGGAGAACTAGCGTGGTACGCAGGACAACTTTCGTATGTAAAGACATAAAAGCCCATTTTTCTTCCTTGCGCAAGAACATGCCGAGCTCGGAGAGGACACTAAAGCCCAGACCACCAAAGATGATGAGAAAGCAGATGGTTAGGCAAATTATTGGGGAAGTGAGATAGCGATAAATGGTCGTTCCGCCAAAGATGTCAAAGCCAGCATTACAGAAAGCGGAAACGGCGTGCCAGTAACCGAGGTAGAAGCCATACCAACCATAATCATAACAGAGGCGAATACCCATCAGCGTACCGCCGATAAATTCAAAGGCAAAGGTGGTTTTGATGATGCTGATAACCAGACGGACAACACCAGAAAAAGTCAATAGATTGAGAGATTCTTGCATGAGCAACCGGTTTTTGAGGCGAATGTGTTTGCCGGCGAGAATGGCCAATGTCATGGTTAAAGTCATGACGCCCAGTCCGCCAATTTGAATTAAAATAGCAAGAATTATCTGGCCAAAGGTGGAAAAATATCGACCCGTATCGACGACAGATAAGCCAGTAACACAGACGGCAGAAGTGGACATAAATAAGGCATTGACGAAGGAAAGTCCAACTCCATTTTTAGCGGAAATCGGCAACATAAAGAGAAAGGCACCGATTAAGATGACGCTAGCAAAACTGAGCACTAAAATTTGATATGGATTTAAAGTGGTGAAACGTTTGAAATGGGACGAAATAATAGTAAGCATGAATTAATGCCAAAACATAGATATGATAATTGTGCTTTAACTGATTTCATCTGAGCATTCAAGATATCTATGTTTGCAGAGGGAGGAGCATTTATACCACCCTTCTTTCTGGAAATTCGTTTGCTGTGGAGAGACCTCTGCTTTCTCTCGCACGGCACGTTATTTTATAAAAAGTCGTTATTTTTTAGATTGTTCACTATCGTTTAAAAAGTATTTTTATGATAAAATATTTTCATTCTTGAGTTTTTTGGGGATAAAATGTTATAATGAAGAACGTGTACAAAGTACTAATTTATCCGCATATATTTGCAATTAAGACTAAAATACTGATATATAGTATATACTTATCTCCGAGATATATGCAAGCAAAGGCAAATTTTCTTGCAATAACGAATATTCAAATAGTAGATGGAGAATAACAGTTAAAATAAATATATATTTTGTTTTTAAAATATTGTATCGATATTATCGAGGTGATAATACAAAATATTACTCGATAGG
>JAHHSQ010000010.1 GCA_020025135.1 Pectinatus sp. | reverse complement strand
TGGAGAGAACTCGTAAGACCTGCTATTTCAGTAGGCAAGGTTCGCTAATATCCCAAAATCCCCCGGCTTTAGCCGTGGGGAGTATGTCAAAATAGATAGCTAAAAGAGGCTAAATTGTTTTTGGCGCTATCTTTTAGAAGTTCGAATTTTTTCTAGATATTGCTATCAATTGAAAGAAAGGAAAGTTACTAAACAGGTGCAAAATTAACCTGAAAAGTGACGGGGATTTTACCTTGAAAAAGAAAACTATTCGCGATATCGCGGTAAATGGAAAAAGGGTTTTTGTGCGGGTGGATTTTAATGTACCTATGGATGAAGCGGGACATATTACTAATGATAATCGCATACAGGCTTCTTTGTCGACTATTAAATATTTGTGCTCAGCGGGGGCGAAGGTGATATTAGCTTGTCATTTAGGGCGACCAAAAGGCAAGGTTGTGCCAGAATTATCAGTTCTTCCAGTAGCCAAACATTTGGAAAAATTGTTACAGAAAAAAGTAGCTTTTGCCAAAGATTGTGTAGGTAGTGAAGCGAAAAATGCCGTTGCTAAATTGCAAGATGGCGAGATACTGCTCTTAGAAAATTTACGTTTTCACAAGGAAGAAACCGATAATGAAGCTCAATTTGCTCGGCAATTAGCGGATTTAGCTGATATTGCCGTTGATGACGCTTTTGGCGTTGCTCACCGCGCCCATGCTTCCAATGTGGGAATTGGCGATTACCTAGAAATTGTCAGCGGTCTGTTGATGGAAAAGGAAGTAGACGCGTTAGAAAAGGTGCTAAATCATCCAGAAGCACCTTTTGTAGCGGTCATTGGCGGGGCAAAGGTTTCTGATAAGATAGATGTTATTGAAAATATATTGCCGAAGGTAAATACTTTAATCATCGGCGGTGGTATGGCCTATACATTCCTTGCCGCTAAAGGATATTCTATCGGCAAATCTTTATTTGAAGCTGATAAAGTTTCAGTCGCGAAAGAAGTTATGGCCACGGCAGAAAAAAATAAGGTGGAAATTATCTTACCGGTAGACGTGGTAGAGGCCAATAAATTTGCTGCTGATGCCGACTATAAAGTAGTACCAGCTGATGCCATTGATGATGATTATTTGGGCCTAGATTGTGGACCGCAAACAATCGCTTTAAACGATAAAGCAGTTCGCGGGGCTAAAATGATTCTGTGGAACGGACCATTAGGTGTCTTTGAATTCCCTGCTTTTGCCGTAGGGACTAATGAAATGGCAGAGTCCATTGCCAATAGTGGAGCATATTCCATTGTCGGCGGGGGCGATTCCATAGCCGCTTTGGAAAAAAGTGGTTTGGCAGCACGTATATCGCATATTTCTACTGGTGGTGGAGCAACTTTGCAGTTTTTGGAGGGAAAAACATTGCCAGCCTTAAAAATAATTGCTGATTTAACCTAATTTGAGATGAAAAGAGGGAAATTTTTTGCGTAAGCCTATTATTATCGGTAATTGGAAGATGAATGGTACGATTGCCTTTGGGAAATCATTAGTAGAAGATTTAAAACCGTTGATTTGTTCAAATGATAGGGTAGATGTAGCTGTGTGTCCACCTTTTACTGCCTTATCGTCCTTAGCACCACTGTTAAAACAAACCAATATAGCCTTAGGTGCGCAGAATGTGCATTGGGAAAAAAAAGGCGCTTTTACGGGAGAAATTTCTCCGTCCATGCTCATTGAGTTGGGAGTGCATTATGTTATCATCGGCCACTCAGAAAGACGTCAGTATTTTGGTGAAACAGATATAACTGTGAATAAGCGGCTAAAGGCGGCGTTACAAGCAGGACTTACGCCAGTTGTTTGTTATGGAGAAACTTTGGCTGTTCGTGAAGCAGAAGAAACATTGAGTTTTGTCGAAAAGCAGGTTTTGGGAGCTTTGGAAGAAATAGAAGGTCAGGAAGCAGAAAAAATTATTTTTGCCTATGAGCCGATTTGGGCTATTGGTACTGGCAAAACGGCTACATTTGCACAGGCAGAAGAAGTCTGCAATTATATCCGCACGGTCATTGGCAAGAAATATGGCCAGGAGGTAGCTAAAAAAGTTCGTTTACTCTATGGTGGTAGCGTGAAACCAATCACTATTAGCGGACTGATGGCCGAAGAAAATATAGACGGGGCATTGATTGGCGGGGCCTCTTTAAAGGCTGCAGATTTTGCGGCAATCGTCAATTACAAATGATAGAGAAAGAATGGGTCTTAGTATGTCGACATTAAAAAAACCAATTACTTTAGTCATTATGGATGGCTGGGGAATTAATACCAAAAATACAACTTATAATGCTATCGCTCAAGCGAAGAAACCAAATTTCGATAAATTATGGAAGGAATACCCGCATACAGAATTAGGGGCTTCTGGTCATTATGTTGGTTTGCCAGACGGACAGATGGGCAATTCAGAAGTAGGACACATCAATATTGGTACTGGTCGTGTGGTATATCAAGATTTGACTCGTATCAGCAAGGAAATGCACGATAATAAACTACCTGATAATAAGGTCTTAGTGCCATTTGTAGAAAAAATAAAGGCACAAAATGGGGCATTACATTTGATGGGGCTAGTATCAGATGGTGGTGTGCACAGTCATCAGGAACATCTGTATGGCTTGCTTAAGTTTTTAAAACCGTACGGCCTACCAGTTTATATCCACGCCTTTTTAGATGGGCGCGATGTTCCGCCCAAGAGTGCGGGAAAATATCTCGATGACCTGCAGGGAGAATTGAATGCGTTGGGTTTTGGTCAAATTGCTACCATTTCTGGTCGCTTCTATTCCATGGATAGGGACAGAAGATGGTCGCGTATTCATAAAGCTTATAATGCCATTATTGGTTTGTTTGGCGATATCGAACCAGATTATAAGACAACATTGGAAAAATCATATGCCAGTGGTGTTACCGATGAATTTGTCGTGCCGACTATTTTAGGCGATTATAAGGGTATGACGGCGCAAGATGGGATTATTTTCTTCAATTTCCGTCCAGATAGAGCGAGAGAATTGGCGCATGTCTTTACTGCAGACCGTTTTCCTGTATTTCCGCGTGTAACAGATTATATTTTGCCAATGCTCACCTTTACTGATTACGGCGAACAAGTAAAGGCTGGTATCATGTTCCCAAAACAACGCTTAGATAATACCTTGGGATATATTATTTCACAAAATAATTTAAAGCAGCTGCGCTTGGCTGAAACGGAAAAATATGCTCACGTCACATTTTTCTTTAATGCTGGGGTGGAAGAACCGTTTTTGGGAGAAGAAAGAATATTAGTACCTTCACCTAAGGTCGTTACTTACGATTTGCAGCCAGAAATGAGCTCACAGGAAGTGACAGCTAAAGCGGTGGAAGCTATTTTGTCTAAAAAGTATGACTTCATCATCATGAATTATGCTAATGGTGATATGGTAGGTCATACCGGACAGCTAGAAGCAGCTATTAAGGCTGTAGAGGCAGTCGATAAGGGATTAGGAGCTATATATGAAGCGGTGGAAAAAACGGGAGGAATTCTCTGTATTACAGCCGACCATGGTAATGCCGAAAAAATGCGTGCTGATGATTCTGATATGCCATTTACCGCCCACACTACCAATCCAGTTCCCTTTATTTTGATTGATGACGATAAAAAATCTTGTTCGTTGCGAGAAGGCGGAGCTTTGTGCGATATTGCTCCGACACTCTTAGAGTTAGCGAATTTGTCGCAACCGAAGGCGATGACAGGGCATTCTTTGATAAAAAATGATTGATGAAAGGACGATATTTTCATGATATACTCCACAGAAATTAATGCGATGTGTTGCGTAGCGAAGGGCATTGAAAATCACGGCCCAGCTCCAATTCCAGAAGAGGGAAAATGGGTACAAGCGAAGGAAATAAAAGATATTAGTGGTTTGACACATGGTGTTGGCTGGTGTGCACCACAACAGGGAGCTTGTAAATTGACTTTGAATGTCAAGGACGGCATTATTCAGGAAGCATTGGTAGAAACAATTGGTTGTAGTGGAATGACTCATTCGGCAGCGATGGCTTCAGAAATTTTACCGGGAAAAACTCTCTTAGAAGCGCTAAATACAGATTTGGTGTGCGATGCCATTAATACAGCTATGCGCGAATTATTCTTGCAAATTGTTTACGGTCGTAGTCAGACGGCTTTTTCCGAAGGTGGTTTGCCAGTGGGAGCTAGTTTGGAAGACTTGGGTAAAAATATGCGTAGCCAGATTGGTACTATGTTTGGCTCCTTGAAGAAGGGGCCGCGTTATTTGGAAATGGCCGAGGGCTATGTTACGCGTTTGGCTTTAGATGAAAATGATGCTGTTATCGGTTATGAATTTGTCAATTTGGGTAAGATGATGAAATTGATTACCTCTGGTACCGATGCTAAAGAAGCTCTCCAAGC
The DNA here is from genome assembly GCA_020025135.1 of Pectinatus sp. Taxonomy (GTDB): domain Bacteria; phylum Bacillota; class Negativicutes; order Selenomonadales; family Selenomonadaceae; genus JAHHSQ01. Next base: position 36,698 of record JAHHSQ010000010.1, on the reverse strand, counting down.
GGCAACTGGTTCTTACGGCCGTTTTCAGGAAGCTAAAAAATACATCAATCCTCGTCATGAATAATTTACAGGGAGAGTTTTGCAGATGATAAAATTTGAAAATTACGAGCGCCGTATTGAAAAGATAAATGCGTTATTGCAGAAGTATGAAATTGATTCTTTAGAAACCGCCCTACAAATGTGTAAGGATAAGGGGATAGACATTTTTTCCATCGTGAAGGGCGTACAGCAAATTTGCTTTGATGATGCTTGTTGGGCATATGCTGTAGGAGCAGCGATTGCCATAAAAAAAGGTACGTATAAAGCGATGGACGTAGCTTCTGTTTTGGGAGAAGGTTTACAGGCTTTTTGTATACCTGGTTCTGTTGCTGACCAGCGCAAGGTCGGTTTAGGACATGGAAATTTAGCAGCAATGTTACTTTCTGAAGAAGCAGATTGTTTTGCTTTTTTGGCTGGACATGAATCATTTGCAGCAGCTGAAGGTGCTATTGGCATCGCAGAAAAAGCTAATTTGGTGCGCAAAAAACCACTACGCGTCATCTTAAACGGCCTAGGTAAAGATGCGGCGCAAATTATTTCGCGCATCAATGGTTTCACGTATGTTAAAACGCAATACGATTATGCGACGGGAGAATTGCATGTAGTCAAAGAAATTCCCTATTCTACCGGTTTGCGTAGCAAGATAAAATGCTATGGTGCTGATAGTGTACAGGAAGGCGTTGCCATCATGCAGGCAGAAAAGGTCGATATTTCCATTACTGGTAACTCCACCAATCCAACTCGTTTCCAACATCCAGTAGCTGGTTGTTATAAGAAGTTGTGTGTGGAAAATAAGAAACGCTATTTTTCTGTCGCTTCTGGTGGCGGTACGGGAAGAACGCTTCATCCTGATAATATGGCGGCTGGTCCAGCTTCTTATGGTCTTACCGATACGATGGGGAGAATGCATTCTGATGCGCAATTTGCTGGTTCCTCTTCCGTGCCGGCTCACGTCGAAATGATGGGCTTTATCGGTATGGGAAATAATCCAATGGTAGGAGCGACAGTGGCAGTGGCAGTAGCTGTGGAAAAATCCATGAATAAATGAGGCGTACGAAATGAAAAAAGTAAAAATTATTTGCACGATGGGACCGAATGTCGATAAAGATGTCTCTTTATTAGAAGGAATGATTGAAAATGGCATGAACATTGCCCGCTTCAATTTTTCGCATGGCGATTTAAAAGAGCACGGAAAACGCATTTCTTTGGTTAAACACACTGCTCAGAAAATGCACAAAAATATCTCCTTACTTCTCGATACTAAGGGCCCAGAAATGCGTTTAGGTCGTTTTGCAGACGGAAAAAAAGTCCAACTAAAGCAGGGGCAAAGCTTTACGTTAACTTATGCTGATACCTTGGGGGACGAAAATCATGTGGCCATTAGCCATAAGAAATTGTTTACCGAAATAAAACCAGATAATGTTTTACTCTTGGCAGATGGCCTTATTGGGTTAAAAGTTATAGAGATAAAAAATCGCGATATCATCACTGAAGTATTAAATTCTGGTGAAATCAGTGACAGAAAACGTGTCGCTGCGCCAGGTATTTCCTTGGGATTGCCAATTATTTCGGAAGAAGATAAAAAAGATATTATCTTTGGCATTGAGCAGGGAATGGATTTTATTGCTGCTTCTTTTATTCAACGAGCAAGTGATGTAGAAGCTATTCGCGCTATACTGCGGGAACACGGCAGTGATATGGAAATAATTTCGAAGATAGAATGTGCTGAAGGCGTGAAAAATATTGATGCCATTATCGCTGCTTCAGATGGGATTATGGTTGCGCGCGGTGATTTAGGGGTGGAAATACCGGCAGAAGATGTTCCATTATTGCAGAAAAAAATTATCAAAAAATGCAATGAAGCGGGAAAACCGGTTATAGTTGCTACGCAGATGTTAGAAAGTATGATTGTCAATCCGCGTCCGACTAGAGCAGAGGCTTCAGACATAGCAAATGCTATCTTCGATGGTACAGATGCCATCATGCTTAGTGGTGAATCAGCTAATGGTAAATACCCTGTCGAAGCAGTGAAAATAATGGATAAGATTGCTTTGCGTATTGAACAAGAATTGGAATACAAAAAATTGTTCTTGCACCGCGGGTTCTCTCGCCAGATGAGCACTACTGACGTCATTGCGCATGCTACCGTACAGATGGCTTATGAGCTAAATGCGGTGGCTATTGTGGCTCCGACAAAGAGTGGTTATACAGCGCGAGTAATTTCTAAATATCGTCCGCAAGCTAGTATTTTAGCATATGTTTCCGATGAAAAAGTAGCCCATCATTTGAACTTACTTTGGGGTGTTGGCACGATTAAGGGTGATGACTGGGAAGATGTTGATGAACTCATCACAACAGCGAAAAAAGCGGTTGTAGATTTGCATATTGCCAAACCAGGTGACAAAATAATCGTTACAGCTGGTATGAAATTGGCTGAAGGGGATACAACTAGTATTCGCGTGTGCACAATTTGATATTTTTTGAAAAAACAAAACGCAGTGAAATTTCTCGTTTTAGCGATGAGAATATAGGATTGTCATTGGCGAATATAGTATCGTAATATATTATTAATTGGTGTGATGCCACATATCGTCAGTGGTGTCCTATATTATTGCTCTCATATAACCAAGAAAACCTATCTTTAGGCATAATGAATGTTAGTTTAGCTAAATTGGTACTATACAAAAATGTTATTTTGTAATATAATTGGAAAAGTCAGCCTTTGGCTGGCTTTTTCTATTGGGTATTACCTGATAGATAATAATGTTTATTTATGCATAAAGATTATAATTTTATGAGTTTAACAAGTCTATATATAGTTTTAGACAAATTTTTTACAGTTTTTATCGTATAAAAATAATTTTCTAAATTTCCAAAAAAGTAAAATAAACTGTATTTTTTATTGAGATAAATATTCTTTTAAAATAGCTTGAATTTAATATTAAGTATTTAATTACATTTAAAATAATATCTTTTTGTGTTTTTGTATTATATTTTCACAATAATTACATTATTTAGGAATTATTTAATAATACAATAAATTTTGTGTTGAATTTTTTTTATTTTTTTACTTGCAAATTTTAACTAGATAGTATATTATAAATATACAAAATATATTTTAAGTCACTCCTTTAAAGAATAGTTGCGTTGAGTGGGGGCTTGTGTTGTTCGTGAGTTTTCCGCTTGCGTTAACATTGTTTTTTACGGGGAGTATTTTTATTTGTTCAAGTAGATATCTGCTAAGTATGAAACATCAGTTTTATCCGGAAAGAGTACTCATATTTTTTTGTTTTGCATCGTTATAGAGATGGAGGATTTTAATCTTATGAGTGAAAGAAAAAATAAGATGGGCGTCGTCGAATTAACGGTTATCACAGCTGTTAATATGATGGGCTCCGGTATTATCATGTTACCTTCTCAGTTAGCAAAAGTTGGTACCATGTCAATTTTATCTTGGTTAGTTACCGCTGTTGGCGCTATGGCGTTGGCTTATTCCTTCGCAAAATGCGGTATGTTGAGTAAAAAAGGCGGTGGCATGGGTGGTTATGCTGAATATGCTTTTGGTAAGTCTGGTAGCTTCTTAGCTAACTATACTTATGGTATTTCCTTGGCTATCGCTAACGTTGCTATCGCTGTTTCTGTAGTTGGTTATGGTGTAATTTTCTTAGGTACGGATTTATCAGCAGTACAAAATACTATTGCTATTATTGTTGTTTTATGGCTGACTACAGTTGCAAACTTTGGTGGTCCAAAAATCACTGGTCGTATCGGTACATTTACCGTTTGGGGCGTTATCATCCCAGTATTTGCTATTTCCATTCTCGGTTGGTTCTGGTTCAGTCCTTCCCTTTACATTGAATCTTGGAACCCTCATCATTTAGAATTCTTCCCAGCAGTAAGCCAGTCTATTTCCATGACCTTGTGGTCCTTCTTAGGTTTGGAATCTGCTTGTGCTAACATGGATGCTGTTGAAAACCCACAAAAGAATGTTCCTATCGCTGTATTAGTTGGTACTCTTACATGCGCTGTTGTATATATCATTTCTACAAACGTTATGCAGGGTATTGTTCCGAATGCTAAATTGGTTGCTTCCACAGCACCTTTCGGTCTTGCTTTTGCTTACATGTTCAACGAAACCGTTGGTAAAGTTGTCATGGGTTTGATGGTTCTCGCTTGCTTTGGTTCCTTGTTGTCTTGGCAGTTCACCATCGGTCAGGTTTTCAAAAGCTCTGCTATTGAAGGTTATTTCCCACAAATCTTCAAAAAAGCTACCAGCTCTGACACACCTATCGTTGGTATGACCATCTTGACCATTGTTCAAACATTGTTCTCCTTCATGACTATCAGCCCTGACTTGAATAACCAGTTCAATGTTATCGTAAACTTGGCTGTTGTTACTAACTTAGTTCCTTACTTGCTCTCCATGGGCGCTTTGAAGAAAATTCAGCATGTGGAAGGCGTTCCTGATAGTAAAGCTAGCTTGCCTAACTACATCGCTTTGTTCTCCGGTATTTATAGCTTGTACTCCTTGTACACCTCCGGTGCGGAAGCAATGCTCTATGGTGGTCTTGTAACATTTGCTGGTTGGACTTGCTATGGTCTTATCGCTAATAGATTCAACAATGACGGTCAAAAAGCAGACGCTTAATTTGAAATAGTTCTTACAGAGAGGCTATCCTTTTGGATAGCCTCTTTTTTTATATTAATTTACTTTTTAAGAAGGATTTTTTTTATAAAAGAACGAATATATAGGTAAGAACTAGAATTTCCTTTGAAGGGGTGGGTATGTATGAAAGAGATAAAGAAAATTGTCGTTTCTATTGACGGTTCAGTTTATAGCTCTAAGGCAGTAGAGAGAGCTATCGAATTAGCCCAAAAAGGGCAAGCGCATCTTTGTTTCCTCTATGTCAGTGCTCATGTCCATAAGGCGATTCCGAGCGATTTGATTTTTGGTAGTATTTGGGAACAGCTACCAAAAGATATTTCTGCTAGTCGCCATGAAGATACGGGTACCGTTTATGAAGCGATTATTCGTCTTGCTACTAAAGAGAATGCCGATTTAATCATTATGGGGAGTCGCGGTTTAGGCCTATTTAGAGGCGCTCTAATTGGTAGTCAAAGTCAAAAAGTTATAGAACATTCCAATATACCCGTCATGGTAGTGAAATAAGGCCACACATGCCAATCATATCTTATAAAGGAAAGACTCCCAAAATCGGCAAAAATGTTTTTATTTCTCCTACAGCAGTAATAATTGGTGATGTTACTATAGGCGATAATGCTAGTATATGGTATAATACTGTAGTGCGCGGTGATTTGAATTCGATTACTATTGGACAATATACCAATATCCAAGATAATACCACGATTCACTCTCTCGGAGTAGAACCAACACATATTGGAGATTATGTCACAGTTGGCCACAATGTGGTCTTGCATTCGCGGCACATCGGCAATAATTGTGTCATTGGTATGGGGTCTATCTTGTTGGGATTGTGTACGATGGAAGATGATTCGGTTTTAGGAGCTGGTTCACTTGTCCCACACAATGTCCATCTTCCCAAAAAATCGTTGATTTTTGATTCCCCTTGTCGGGTGAAGCGAAAATTACAGAAAGACGAAATCGAGGCAATTCATCAAGCCGCTATAAATTATCACTTGCTAGCCCAGAATTACATGGCTAAATAATGGAGGAATATTCATGAAAGAAAAGACATTAGTATTGATTAAACCTGATGCTGTAGAAGCATGCCATATCGGCGATATAATTAAGATGTACGAAGGCAATTCTTTGCGCGTAGCTGCTATGCGTATGATGAACATGACAGAAGCTTTGGCAGCTAAACATTATCAAGAACACGTTGGCAAAGGTTTCTACCCAGAATTGGTAGAATTCATGACCTCTGCTCCTTTGGTTGCTTTGGTTTTAGAAGGCGAAGATGCTGTTAAAAAAGTTCGCGATTTACATGGTGCTACTGACCCGAAAGAAGCAAAAGAAGGTACAGTTAGAAATCTCTATGCTCAAGACAAAGGCCGTAATGCCGTACATGCTTCTGATAGTGTAGAAAGTGCTAATAGAGAAATTCATGTCTTCTTCTCTGAAGCAGAAATTTTCTAATTTTATATTTTGCTATCTACCGTGTTAAAGCGACAGATGGCCTTTAATCTGGCAAATCTTTTTTGGTTTGTCAGATTTTGTTTTATGGAAAAGGAAGGTCTGCCCATTTGTGAGGCAGGATGGTTTGAAGATGAGAAAATATATATCGGCAGTAGTAATTTTGTTGGTCTTTACAGCAGGATTTCTTGCTGGTTGTACCAATAAGGATACAGAAACTGCAGTTGCGCACAGACATCATTACGATGAAAGTATGCAAAGCACACCCCATTTGCCTTCTGCTATTGCAGAGCCGCATATAGTGCCGTCTACTGGTACTATAGAAGTAGCCTTTAGTCCAAACGGTGGAGCGGCACAGGCGATTGTAAAAGCGATAGGCGAAGCGAAGCGTTCTGTTAAGGTACAGGCGTATAGTTTTACTAATAAGGATATTGCTCGTGCTCTTTTGCGCGCTAAAAATCGGGGCGTGAATGTAGAGGTTATCCTAGATAAGAGCCAAGAGCATGAAAAATACTCTTCTTTGCGTTTTTTTGCCAATAATAATATTCCAGTGAAGGTAGATAAGGCCTTTCGCATTGCTCATAATAAAATTATGATTATCGACGATTCGACAGTTATTACCGGCTCCTTTAATTTTACTAATGCAGCGCAACATAGCAATGCAGAAAATTTGCTCATCATCAGAGGCAATAAAGAATTGGCAAAATTATACTTAGATAATTGGCAATGGCGTTGGAATGATACTAATTTTTACAAATAAAAAGTCCTCGACTATATGTCGAGGACTTTTGTTTATTTTGTTTTGATATTTTTTATCTGGTGACAAGCAGCACAGCTGTGACCACAACTGCCTGAGGCACAACAATCACCTTTTCCAGTTACAAATCCTTTGCCTACTTTGTAGATTCCGTAAGCAAAACCGACGACGATAAATAATGTCAAGAGATACGTAAAAATCATGCCCATATATTTCACCATACTTTCTTAATATCTTAATAACCTAATAAAGAACCAACTTGATAAACTAGGAGAGAAATAAACCAAGCAACAAACGTAGTATAGGAGAAGGCAAAAGCCACCCATTTCCATTTACCAGTTTCTTTTTTTATGGTACCAAGTGCCGTGACACAAGGGGAGTAGAGCTGAGTGAATACCATAAAGGATAGAGCGGAAAGAGCGGTAAAGGAGCCGCCTAAACTGAGGAGCATTTGGTGAGCAGCAGCGATGGTATCATCAGATAAATTAGTGACATTGTAGAGAATACCCATAGTGGAAATAACTGCCTCTTTTGCCACGATGCCGGTGATAACGGCAGCACCTGCTTCCCAAGTTGGAAAACCAAGCCAGGTAAAGAACGGTGCGATAGTAGCACCTAAAAAGGCGAGAAAGCTTTGGGACATTTCGTCTGTACTGCCGTGCAAGTTATAGTTGCTCATTAGCCAAATTAGAACAGACATGGCGAAGATGATAGTTCCCGCTTTTACTAAGTATCCCTTGCCTTTATCCCAAGTTTCTAAGAACACTGTCTTCATATCTGGGAAGCGGTAAGGTGGTAATTCCAAGAGGAAGGTAGCCTTTTTGTCCTTAAAGGTCGTGACATTTAGCACTTTGGCCATCAAAATGGCCACTACGATGCCGATGATGTACATGGAAAAGACAACATTAGAGGCGTTGTTGGGGAAAAAGATAGCGGCAAATAGTGCCATTATCGGCAATTTTGCTCCGCAGGTGAGAAATGGTGTTACCAGTATGGAAATCATGCGGTCTTTTTCTGAATCGAGAGCTCGTGCGCCCATAATTGCCGGTACGCCACAGCCAAAACCCATGATAAGAGGCATAATACCTTTTCCAGTTAATCCGGCCCGTCGCATGATAGGGTCCATGATGAAGGCCACGCGAGCCATATAACCAGTACCATCTAAGAAACTTAAACAGAAAAAGAGGGTAAAAATTAGAGGTACAAAGGTTAAAACGCTGCCAACGCCAGCGATAATGCCGTTTACTATGAGAGAGTGAAGCCAAGGAGCGACGCCGACATTACCGAGAAAAATATCAACCTGGCTGGAAAACCAACCATTTATGGCAAAGTCGAGAAAATCGGCTACCGGTTGACCAATCCAAGTGAAGGTCAGTTCAAAAACGCTGTAGAGAAGAAGTAACAGTATCGGCAAAGCTAAAAAGCCATTGGCCAAGACGCGGTCAATTTTTTCGGTGGTAGTGACACTAGCTACACCGGAAAAATCAACTATTTGCGGAATAATTTCGTCAATAAAGGCGTAGCGCAATTCGATTTTTTTAGCCTCTTTTTCTTCGTCAGTGAGGGCCATTGCATCAATAGCTTCTACTTTTTGGATATGCTCTTCGACAAAATCGGTATTGTGATAATTACTCATCACTGTCGTAGTGAAGATGCCGAGCAATTTTTTGATACTGTTGCTTTTTCGTCCCACTGTTTCTACAACTGGCATTCCGATAAGGCGTGACAATTTATTAGAAGAAAGTTTAATGCCACGGCGATTGGCTTCATCCATCATATTGAGAACAATGAGAATGGGGATGCGCTTTTCTAAAAGTTGTACGGTTAAGAATAGATTTCTTTCAATATTAGAAGCGTCGACGACATCGACTACTATATCTGGATGCTCTTGGAGAAGGTAGTCAATGACGATTTGCTCTTCTGGAGAGCGCGCTGTAATGCTGTAAGTACCAGGTAAATCTACTACGGAGATAGCTCTATCTTTATGGCGGACATATCCCATTTTTTTGTCGACAGTAACACCTGGCCAGTTACCAATTTTTTGTCGAACCCCAGTCAATTCGTTGAAGATTGTCGATTTTCCGGTATTGGGATTACCGGTCAATGCTACTGATAATGTTGTCATAGATGTATTGCTGTAAATATAGACGGTGAGTATTTCAGCTAAATTATTGATAAACTGAAATTTAGATATAAACAATTATTCTTTATATAATGGCGTTACGGATATACGTCTATATTGCAGAGAAAGCAGTATTCCCACCTTTCTGTTTCTATCACGGTTCAAGTGTCTCTGCAGTGCTTGAATTATATGAAAATGAATTTATTTATTCTTCTATTTTTTCTACTAGAATATTTTTGGCATCTTTTAGGCGTAAAGCGAGATTGTAGGAGCGAACTTTTATAGCCATAGGGTCACCCATAGGAGCACTTCTTAATACTTCTATCTTGGTGCCTGGAACTAATCCCATGCTCATGAGGCGTTCCTTTAAATCAGAATGTTCTAGCGAAATGATTTTCACTTTTGTGCCATGTGTTTTAATGGTATTTAATGTCAGATAATTTTTGCCACCTTTTACTATTGCCACATTTGCACCTCCTATTGATAATAATTATCATTTTCAATTAAATTATAGCGAGAACTATTCTCAATGTCAATTCCTTTATGGGAAATATATTATTACTGGGTAAAATAGCGCTGGCAATAAAGGTGTGAATCATAAAGATTAAGTTTGGCTTGAGGGGAAGAAAAATTGGTCACTGTTTTATTTTCGGAATCGTAAGAAAGGATATTTAATTCGGCAAAAATGGACAGGCCCATGATTACTTTCTCTTCACTATCTATCTCAGAACTGAGGGCTTGTTGCAACTGTTTTACGGAGTGCAGGCCTTTTTTTAATGCCAAATAGAGATGGGCTAGTTCTTCTCTTGTGGGATAAGTAGGATGATAATGACTTTTGATGTCGAGCATAATTAGTTGAACGCTGGTATTTCCATTCCAAATATTGAGCTGAGGTTGAAATACTAAATCGTAATAGGTATCTTTTAATTGTATTTCATCAGCTTTTTTCCAACCCAAAACGGTATAAGTGTGCCCAGAATCATCGAAATTGAAACGGAGGTGTTTACCAGTTTTGCCAATTTTTTTTACATTATAAGGGCGGATGCCAGAAAGCAGAAAATTTGGTTTAGGGTTGCTGGCACCGTATGGTTGTAGTAGCGCTAGCTCTTCCCATAGTTTTACATTTACTTCAGAAGGATTTAAAACAGCAGTGATATCTAGGACGGGTAGGAAATCTTGAGCAGATAATTTATCTTCTGCGTAGGCATTGATAGCCTTATCAAAAGCGAGGAGATTTTCTACTTTGATGCTGAGACCGGCTGTTTGAGCATGTCCACCATATCCTTCTAAATATTGTTGACAGTGATTGAGGGCTTTTAAGATGTGCAAAGCAGGTATACTGCGGCAAGAACCTTTGCAATCATTTGTACTGGTTTCTTTTGAGATGACGATGCAAGGGCGAGAGTATTTTTCTAGTAATCTAGCGGCGATAATGCCAATAATACCTGCCTTCCATTCTTGACCCCAAACAACTATAACGGCATTTTTTTCCTTTTTTTCCCTTTCTATGAATTGAATTGCTTCCTGTAATACGCTTTCTACAAGTAATTGACGTTCTTTATTATTGGCATCTAGCATGGTAGCTATTTCCTGTGCTTTGGGAGAGGTTGGAGCAAGAAATAATTCCAAAGCTAATTCGGCGTGTTTTAAGCGACCAGCAGCATTAATGCGAGGCCCAATGATAAAGGCAACATCTTCAGACGTGATATTTTTAGGCTCGATTTTACAATGGCGAAGCATCTCTTTTAGTCCGAGATTTTCGATATTTGCTAATCCTTCCTTTACTAATGCTCTGTTTTCTCCCCGTAGTGGTACCATATCGGCAATAGTGCCAATGGCAGCAATATCCAAGTATTTCCATCTCAAATTACCATTAATTGCTTGCCAAAGCGCTTGTGCTAGTTTAAAAGCTACGCCTACACCGGCTAAATTTTTATTGGGATAGGAGCAATTTTTCAATTTGGGATTTAAGATGGCCAAGGCAGAAGGTAAATTTTCTTGAGGTAGATGGTGGTCGGTAATGATGACATCCAAGCCACGCTGATTGGCATAATCAACTTCGGAAATTGACGTTATGCCACAATCTACTGTGATGAGCAGGCGATGTGAATTTAAGCACCGTTTAAGGGCATTTATAGACATGCCATAACCGTCTTTCTCTCTGTCTGGAATAAAAAATTCTACTTCTCCTCCCAATTCTTGTAAGGTCAAATACAAGATAGCTGTAGAGGTGACTCCGTCTACATCGTAATCGCCAAAGATGAGAATTTTTTCGTTATTTTGTAAAGCTGATTTTATGCGTTCTATTGCTTTGCTCATATCTGAAAAGAGCAAGGCATCGTAATAATGTTGAGTTTTGGGGCGAAAAAAACTTTGTGCTTCCTCTAGAGAAAATTGATTATGTACCATTATTTTACTCAAGAGAGGAGAAATCGCTAGTTTATTGGTAAATTCTTGCTCTTTTTGTTTATTAGAAGGAATAATTCTCCATAATTTATTCATATTTAAAATATTTGTAAATGTTTCTATATCTTAATGATAGGAAACACCAGTGTTCCTTTCTTCTGGTTTCTAAAATACTGCATAGTTTCTATTTTATACCTTTATGTGATATTTTCATATGAAAATTTATTAGATATATATGGCGGTTTATTTATTTTCAGCTAATTATTTGTTCAAATATATATTATAACAGATTGAAGTGGAGGCAATGGTATTAGTAAATCAGTTTAAACTTGTATTTGTAAGCAACAAAGTATAGAAAAAATTGTTTTGTAATTAAAAAAGGGGAGATTTTTCTTACTGGTATAACAATTAGAAGAAGAAAAATATATTTTACACTGTTATATGCATATGTTAAAATATTGTTTAACAGTGTATTCGCGCGTTGTAGACAGGAATAGTTCAAATGATAAAGAAAGGCCTAACGACAACTTGGTATAGAGTGGTCTTTTATTTAATTTGTAGTTCTGTCTGCGTGTAAAGCGATTGGACTGATAATATAATTTAAGTGGGCTGGGGGAAAATAGATATGCCCAAAAAAAATGTACTCATTGTTACGGCTTCTATTGGTTCAGGCCACATAAAAGCTGCAGCTGCAATTGACAATGAGTTGAGATATGTTTGTCCGCAAGCAAATGTTTCTATTGTTGATTTTATGTCTCCGGAAACAGCTTATCTCAATAAATTATTGAAAGAAATTTATTTGAAGATGTTGGATTTTGTGCCAGCTCTCTATGAATTTCTTTATAACTTTACTGCTGGAGAATGGAAATGTTCTTCCATCCAAGGACTTTTGGCCTATTTCATGAAGAAAAATATGGCAGATTTGATAAAAAAATATCAAGCTGATATTGTCATTTGTACGCACCCATTTCCTTGTGCAGCAGCTGCCACTCTCAAAGATGATGCCCACAATAATTTTAAGTTATTCACAGTTATTACTGATTTTTCCTTGCATCAGATTTGGCTTTATAAAAATGTCGATATGTATTTTATTCCACATGAGGATATGTATTCAGAACTAGTAAAGCGCGGTATTTCTGAAGATATCATCACGGTTTCTGGAATCCCAGTTGATTATTCTTTTACTAAGGAGTACGATAAGGAACAATTAAGACAGAAATTGTCCCTCTCTTCCAATGAGCCAGTAGTACTCATCATGGGCGGTGGTTTGGGATTGGGTGGTGTTAAATATGCCCTAGAGCAGTTGGAATTACTTTCCCAAGAAATGCAAATTTTGGTAGTTACTGGTGCTAATGTGTCGCTTTGGTCGGAAATAAATGCTTATATTCATCATTCTCGCCATCAAATTAAGGTTTGGGGATATTCCCACAATATCGATGAGTTGATGGCTATTTCCACGCTCCTTATCAGTAAACCAGGGGCACTCACAATAAGCGAAGCCCTTGTGAGTGGATTGCCAATGATTTTACATGAACCGATACCAGGGCCAGAATCAGAAAATGCTACCTATATGGCTTCACGCGGGGCGGCTATCGAAGTGAAAAAAGAAGATGAATTGCGCGATGTAGTTGCGGCATTATTAAATGACCCAGAAAGATTGCAGTTTATGCGCTCGCAGGCGAAAAAATTAAGCCGACCTGATGCGGCAGCGAAAATAGTAAATGTGGTGAAAGAGTATTTATAGGATAAAAGAATGAAAAAGCGTCGTTTGAATATTTTTCTGATTTTTATGATGTTTATTGCTGCTGTTTTTCTTGTTTCGTTAGTAAAAGAATGGGCTTATATTGCTCAAATACGAGAGCAAAAGGCCGTAGTAGAAACTAGATTACAAAAGGTTACCGAAGAAAATAAGCGATTGAAAGCGGAAAAGGCAGCTTTGCAGACACCCAAGTATATAGAAAAAGTGGCGAGAGAAGAATTAGGAATGACAAAAAAAGGGGAAGTTCCCTATATTTCTTCTGCTCAGAAATAGTGCTTCTTGCTTGACACTATATTTCTGATAAGGGTATAATAAACGAAATGGTCCGTTATAAATTAAGGAGGATTTAATTTTTTTATGTCAATTGAAGTCGGCAGCATCGTCGAAGGAAAAGTAACTGGTATTACTAACTTTGGTGCCTTTGTAGAATTACCGGATGGAAGCGTCGGATTGGTACATATTTCAGAAGTCGCCAATGTTTTCGTGAAAAATATCAACGATTTTCTTAAAGAAAAAGATACTGTGAAGGTAAAGGTCTTGACCGTTAACGGTAATAAGATTGGGTTATCTATTAAACAGTTACAGCCTAAACCAGTAAAAACGGAAGCACTAAACACTCGTTCTCCACACGGTGGACAAAGAGATGCTGTTCACTTTAGGGATAATCCTCATCGCTCGTTTAATAATGATTTTCGTAGGCAAAATAACACCTTCAAATCGCCATCTTTTGAAGATAAGTTGTCAAAATTCTTGAAAGATAGTGACGAAAGGAATACGGATTTAAGACGTAGAACGGATTCAAAACGCGGTGGTCGCGGTTCTCGTCATTATGAATAATCGATTGATGAAAGCACCCTCAATTTTTCGAGGGGTGCTTTTTTCTCTTGTAGGCGGTCTCCATTTGTTAATTTAGAGGGTGATATGATGATAGAAAAAATACTTGTGCTGAAAGAAGAGCATGCCCTTTGGCAAAAAAAAGACCGAATTCTAATCGCCTGTTCTGGAGGCCCTGATTCTCTTTGCTTGGCAGATATTTTTATTCGTTTAGCAGGGAGAGAACAGTTAGAAATTTTTATTGCCCATGTTGAGCATGGCATAAGGGGAGAAGACTCTTGGGCAGATGCGGAGTTTGTCCAAACATTTAGTGCTAAGCATGGCATCCCTTTTTATATGACTCACATTGATTCTATTGGCTATGCGCGAAAAAATCATCTTTCCGTAGAAGAAGCAGCGCGTTTTTTGCGGTATGAATTTTTACAACAGACGGCACGTAAATTACAGTGTCAGAGTATTGCGCTTGCGCATCATATGGGAGACCAAGCAGAAACCGTCATTTTACATTTGGTGCGCGGTGCTGGCAGTAAAGGATTGAGTGGTATTAGACCGCGTATTAATAACCTTATTCGGCCACTTTTAAATTGTACGCGGGCTGAAATTGAACTTTATTGTCAACAGCGAGGATTGGTACCGAGAAGAGATTGCACGAATTTGGACACCAATTATAGAAGAAATAATATTCGGCATGTTTTACTACCTTTCTTAAAGAAATATAATCCCGATGTTGTTCAAGCTCTTGCGCAGAGTGCGGATATCATTTCTGCAGAGTATGATTTTATGGAAGATACGGCACGGTTAGTTTTAAAGCACTTGGGAAGAAAAGAAAAAGAAGGGATTTCTCTCGATATAGAGGCTTTGATGAAGGAGCCATTGGCCATTAAGCGCATTGTATTGCGATTAGCCGTTGCACAAATTTATGGAGATATAGTTGATATTTCCTTTGCGCATATTGAAAATATCTTGCGTTTTATTGCCACAGGTAATACCGGACGCTCTTTGGACTTGCCACATCGTTTACAGATTGAAATAATTTATGGCAGATTATTGTTTAAACAGAAAAAAACATTGGTCTTGCCGTGTGAATGTCAGTTGCACTTGGGAGAGAATATCTTGACAGAGTTTGGCTGTAAGATTATTCTAGAAGAATTGATAAGTAGTGAATATATTGAGGGCAATGCTTCTTGTCTTGTGGATGCAGAGTTAATTACATATCCTTTGGTGGTACGGCATCGTGAAAATGGCGATTATTTTTATCCCAAAGGTATCAATGGCAAAAAGAAGATAAAAAAATTATTTATTGATAGAAAAATTCCTTGTTTTAAACGGACAATATGGCCGTTAGTGTGTCAAGGAGACCAGATTGTTTGGGTAGCTGGCATTCAGCAGGACGGACGTTTTGCTGTGACAGAAAATACAAAAAAATATCTTAAAATGACTTTTTTAGAAATGAACAAGGATGGTATTGAGCATGAAGAACGACATTGAAAGAATTTTATTTACGGAAGAGCAGCTGGATAAGCGCATTGCGGAATTGGGCGAAGTTATTTCGCGTGATTATGCTGGTAAGAAGGTCGTGGCAGTAGGTATTTTAAAAGGGGCGGTAGTCTTTTTTGCTGATGTCATGAGAAAAATTACTATTCCCATCAAATTTGATTTTATGGCAGTTTCCAGCTATGGCCGTGGCACTAAATCCACTGGCACCGTAAAAATTCTTAAAGATGTAGATACCGATATTGCCGGTAAACATGTTATAATTGTTGAGGACATCATTGATTCTGGATTGACCCTAAAATATTTAAAGGAAAATTTTGAACATCGTAAAGCTGCCAGTGTAAAATTGTGTGCTCTTTTGGATAAACCAGAAGGTAGAAGAACTGATATCACTGGTGATTATATAGGATTTAATGTACCTAATGAGTTTATAGTTGGTTATGGTTTGGATTATGCTGGTAAATACAGAAATTTACCTTATATCGGTGTCCTCAAGAAAGAAGTTTATGAAAAATGATTTTCAATTGAGAATATATTGAGAATTGCCATCTTTAATGTTATAATATATTCTTATAGATTTATTATAATTGAATTTTCATACAAGGAGGCTTAAACTTGAATAAATTTTTGCGCAATGCCGGTTTCTATGTTCTGGTCATTTTGGTAGCGTTTTCCATCATTGACTATTTTCACAATGGAAATAATAAAAAACCAGAAATTAGCTTTAGTGACTTTTTAAGTCAGTTGCAGGCGAAGAATGTTTCTAAAGTTACTTTGGTACAGAACAATATCACTGGTACTTTGTCCAATGGTTCTGAATTTACCACTGTGGCTCCGACCTATCCTAACAGTGATAATACACTGATAAAACAATTACAAGCGAATGGCGTTCGCATTACGGCGGAAAATCCTCCTGAAACACCATGGTGGAATACCTTATTTTCTTCGATTTTGCCTATTCTCATTCTCATTGGCGTTTGGTTTTTCATCATGCAACAGAATCAGGGCGGTGGAAGCCGAGTAATGTCTTTCGGCAAAAGCAGAGCGAAGCGACCAAATAATAAAGTGAAGGTCACTTTTAACGATGTAGCTGGAGCAGATGAGGCGAAACAAGAATTAGAAGAAGTAGTTGAGTTCCTCAAGCACCCCAAAAAATTCAATGATTTAGGCGCAAAAATACCAAAGGGCGTACTTCTATTTGGCCCTCCTGGTACTGGTAAAACATTGCTGGCTAAAGCCGTGGCTGGTGAAGCTGGAGTGGCATTCTTTACGATAAGTGGTTCTGACTTCGTAGAAATGTTTGTCGGTGTTGGTGCATCTCGCGTGCGTGATTTGTTTGACCAAGCGAAAAAAGCGGCTCCCTGTATTGTTTTTATCGATGAAATAGATGCAGTTGGTCGTCAACGTGGTGCTGGTTTAGGCGGTGGACATGATGAACGTGAACAGACACTCAACCAACTTTTAGTAGAAATGGATGGGTTTGCTCCAAATGAAGGTATTATTATCATTGCAGCAACTAACCGTCCAGATATCTTAGACCCAGCGTTGCTGCGTCCAGGTCGTTTTGACAGACAGATAGTAGTAGATAGACCAGATGTCAAAGGGCGCGAAGCGATTTTAAAAGTGCATACGCGTAATAAACCGATTGATTCTAATGTCAATTTAAATATTTTGGCTCGCCAGACTCCTGGTTTTACTGGTGCAGATTTGAGTAACCTCGTCAATGAAGGGGCTCTTTTGGCAGCTAGAAAGAATAAAAAAGTTATTGGTATGACTGATTTGGAAGAATCTATTGAGCGCGTCATGGTTGGCCCAGAGCGCAAATCCAAGGTCATCAGCGATAAGGATAAACGACTTACCGCTTATCACGAAGGTGGACATGCGCTTGTTGGCTTGTTGTTGCCGAATGCTGACCCAGTGCATAAGGTCACTATTATTCCGCGTGGCCGTGCTGGCGGGTATACCTTGAGTTTGCCAAAGGAAGATACATCTTATCACACTCGTAGTGAATTGATAGATAAATTAAAGGTTGCTCTAGGCGGTCGTGTGGCAGAAGAGGTCGTTTTGAAAGAAATTAGTACTGGTGCTCAAAACGATATCAAACAGGCTTCCCAGATTGTTCGCGATATGATTATGCAGTACGGCATGAGCAAGGTACTTGGGCCTATCGCCTTTGGTGAAGGAAATAATCATCAGGTTTTCTTGGGCCGTGATTTTAATAATCAGAGAAATTATAGCGAAGAAGTAGCTAGCGAAATTGACAAGGAAGTACGTCATTATATTGAAGAAGCTTATGAAGGTTGTCGCACAATTTTGACCGAGAATATCGACAAGTTACATCTGATTGCTCAGAAATTGATTGAACATGAAACTTTGTCGGCCACTCAATTGCAAGAGTTGATGACGACTGGTAAGTTGCAAGAAGATGAACCGAAAGATAAGCCACATGATGATGGTTATGGTCCTGCTATTACCGCAACCACAGATAAAGATAAACAAGAGATGACAGCAGAAGGTGTTGTTGATACAGTGGCTAGTACGGGTGACCCTAAGCCAAAATTCGATTTTAATTTAACCGTCAATAATAAATAAATTAAAGAGGCAGTATCGAGAGATACCGCCTCTTTTTTTGGCAATGAAATAATCTAATAAAATCTTTATTCGGTTTACTATTTAATATTTTAAATTGAATATGTATTGGGTTACTAGAAAGTAGTTAAATAAAAAAACCACCACAGATTGACAGAACTAAATCTATGGTGGGGGAAAGGATGGCAAAACTTATTTTTTTCTATTTTTAAAGAAGTGAATTGCTTCTTGGGGAGCGGCATTATAAAAGGCAATGTCTTGGTCAGAAGGATGTAAGACCCCGACTTCCGCTAATTTTTTCAGGGTGCGTTTTCTGAAAAATTCCTCTGCAACAGTTGGGAATAATGCATACGATAAGATATCTTCTTCACTAGGGTTACTAAAGCCTTTTAGACGCAACTCTTCACGGAATTTTTTCATGCCTGGAGCTAAATGGTTAGCAGGTCTATCGGTAATGATATCTTTAGCTTTAATTCCCAAGCGTTTCATAAATTCTTTTTTGATAGGAACAGGAGTGCGACCAAATTTGCCACGTACTAAATCTTTAAATTCTCTGGTGACAATCTGATAACGTGCTCCACAAAGAATGTTGTTAGTAGCTACAGTACCAACAATTTGACTAGATGGTGTTACTAGTGGTGGGAAGCCAACATCCTCTCTGACACGCGGTATTTCCTTGAGTAATTCTTCGTAGCAACCGGAATTCCCTTGTTCTTCTAGCTGTTTAATCAAATTGGACATCATTCCACCAGGGATTTGAATGTCCAAAATATTGGGGTTTATATCGAAAGAATTTCTGAGGGAAAATTCTTTTATTATCTCTTTTTTTACCTCAGCGAAATACTTAGCGATGGGGACGAGAGCTTGTCTATCTAGACCAGTGTCGTATTTTGTACCTTCTAAGGTAGCTATCATTGTTTCGGTGCATGGCTGAGATGTGCCTTCCGCTAAAGGCGAAAGTGCACAATCAATGACATCAACACCAGCTTCGATGGCCTTTAAATAAGTCATCGAACCGAAACCACCTGTACAGTGTGTATGTAATTGTAAGGGCATTTTAGGCAAGGCTTTTTTTAATTTGCGGATTAGTTCTTCGGCCACATATGGTTTTAAAATACCAGACATATCTTTTATACAGATAGAATCGACTTCTAAATCAGCTAGTTCGGTAGCTAAAGAAACATATTCATCAGTTGTATGAGGACCGCCGATGGTATAAACTAAGCAACCTTGTACCTCAATAGAATGTTTTTCTTTCTTTTTAGCTTTTTTAGCGGCATTAATAGCAGTCTCTAAATTGCGCACATCATTTAAAGCATCAAAGATGCGAAATACGCCGATACCATGTGCGGCTGCTTTAGCTACGAACGCTTCCACAACATCATCTGGATAATGGCTGTAGCCGAGAATATTTTGCCCACGCAAAAGCATTTGAATTGGGGTTTTTAAATTGTTTTTTAAGATATCTAATCTTTCCCAAGGGTCTTCGTCTAAAAAACGCAGGCAACTATCAAAGGTAGCACCACCCCACGCTTCTAACGACTTATAGCCAATCTTATCGAGGGCTTGTAATTGTGGCAACATCTGTTGTAAGCGCATCCTAGTCGCTAATAAAGACTGATGTCCATCTCGTAAAACTGTTTCGGTAATTTTTACTTTTGCCATAAAGAATATTAAACGCCGTTTTGAAGTACAGCGTCTTTTCCACCTCTCCGTTAGTTATTTCCTGAAAACATTGGAATGGCAGGCTCTCACATCATAGTATTCGAGAATCCCTGAACACAACTCCGCTCAAAAGCATTTTTGCTCAAAAATGAAAAAAAAATATCATGGTTCATAAATTAATTTGTACAACTTATATCTAGTATAAAGTATAAATTTTTCACGGAGTAATGTCAATTAAGTTTTGAAAAAAAGTTTATAAAATTTATGAATCCATAAATTTTATAAATGATAAAGATGACTGATATCTTTTGCTAATATTTAAGTGATTGTTAGTTATTAATATAAATAAAAGGAAGGTTCTGGCATTAGAGAGTATAGTATACGATAAGAGGGGGGAGCAGTGATAAAAAGCAAAAAAAAAGGAAACGCTTCCGTTTCCCCAAAGGTATAATTCCAATATTTTATGAATCGTTCTTTCATTGCAGGACGCAATTTATAAAACCCGGCGAGCTCCGATATAACAAGAACTCCAATAGCTACTTCTCAAGGAATCAATAGCTACGCCACGGCTTGTTGATGCATTGATGAATCTACCATTTCCCAGATAAATGCCAACATGAGAAGCTCCATAAGTATATGTAGAAAAGAAAACTAGATCTCCAGGCAATAAATCGCTGTATGATACAGGTGTTCCTCTCGTATACTGGGCATCGGCTGTGCGTGGTAAAGATATGCCAGCATTAGCAAATACATATCTCGTGAAACCGGAGCAATCAAAACCGCTTGGCGTTGTTCCACCAAATACATAAGGAACACCGATATAGCGAAGCGATGATTGGACAATGCGTCTCACGTAGTAGTTAGAACCACGGCTGATTTCTGGCATTGATTTACCCATCAAAGCACGGTAAGTATTTTCACCTACCAGGCCATCTGGTGTGAGGCCAACTGACCGTTGAAAAGCTTTTACAGCTTCTTGTGTCGCAGGGCCAAATGAACCGTCAGCAGCTACATCATAACCTAAATTGGCTAATTCGCTCTGAATAGCTGTCACCTGTGCACCTTGGTCGCCGACACGAAACGCTGCTGCATGAGCAACAGAGAACCAACACACACATATTGCTGACAAAAAAAACACACGTAAAAACTTGCTCAAAAGGAAGGACACTCCTCTCTTTTTGTATTACCTACGAGGTTAGCTGACGGATTTGGACCAGAAGAAGAAACCAGCCCTCATTCACCGAAGGTGAACTTTCACCCCGAAAACAAATGGTTCCCCCGCTCCTGAGTTGGATTCGGTTTTATCTACTCACGCTCTCTATTTTACTAAAAAATGCCGAAAAAATCAAATATTTAGCTCTTTTATTCTAAATTTTCAGTATATTTATATTAAGTTAACTAATTGGAGAAAAACAAATGGCTAAGAGTAAATATAGAGGTAGAAAATAAAAAAGCTATGCGGTATTTTAACATACCGCATAGCTGAAAAAGTTTTTGCTGAGATTATTCGGCGGACACATTTAGTAATGCTTGTACAACAATGGCACTTTCTAAGCGTTTTTTTTGCAATTCACAACCCAATTTATACGGTTTATAGATGTCATTATTGAATAAATCAGCATTGGCATGGCAACCGCCACTGCAGAAGAATTTAGCCCAACAGTCAGGACAGGCTTCTTTGTTTAGAACGTGACAATTACGGAAGTAAGGTGGCCACTCCTTGTTTACTACGCCAGAAAATACTGTGCCAAGTTTGTATTTATTGCGACCAACAAATTGATGGCATGGATACATATCACCGTTAGCGGCAACGGCGTAGTATTCATGACCTGCTCCGCACCCACTCAATTTTTTAGCAACGCAAGGTCCTTTATTTAAATCGACATTGAAGTGGAAGAAGGAAAACCCTTTACCCTTCTGGCGATATTCAAAAAATGCTTCTACCAGCTTATCGTATTCTGCAAAAATTTCCGGCAAATCTTGTTCGGTGATAGAATATGGAGCATCTTTAGCTACTACTGGTTCTACAGAGAGAATATCAAAACCTTCGTCAGCCATGGAGAGGACATCCTTGGTGAAGTCTAAATTGTATTTTGTGTAAGTCCCGCGCATGTAATAATTTTCGTTGTTGCGTGACTGGACTAATTTTTTGAAATTCTTTAAAACACGGTCATAACTGCCATGTCCACCAGCATCCGGACGCATTCTATCGTGAACTTCTTTGCGACCGTCTAGGCTGATGACGACACTGATATTGTTGTCGTTGAGAAAGGCGATGTTTTTATCATTGAGGAGCATGCCATTTGTGGTCAAGGTCAATTTAAAGATTTTGCCCGTTTCCTTTTCTCTTTTGCGCACATACTTGGTAATATGTTCGACTACTGGCATATTTACTAGTGGCTCGCCACCAAAGAAATCGATTTCGCAATGCTGGCGAGATTTGCTGTGAGAAATGATGTATTCGACGGCAGCCTCGCCCACTTCTTTGCTCATCAATTCGCGCTTAGTACCGCCAAATTCACCAGAGTCGGCAAAACAGTATTTGCAGCGAAGATTGCAGTCTTGGGCAACTAATAGGCAGAGTGACTTGACTGTACCTTCCTTGGCAAATACTGGTGGAACTTTAATTTCGGGAGCAAATAGCTGACCTTCTTTAATGAGGGTATGTAATTCTTGCAATACTTCTTGTAATTCTGTTTTATCGTAAGTGGATTGTAATTTTTCTATTACTAAAACATCATTACTGCCATCAAAAAAATCCATGATATCGTAGGTCATTTGGTCTATGACATGGACGGTACCGCTATTGACATCGAGAAGAAAAAACAAATCTTTATATTTAAACTTATGAATATTTTTATTCATGGAAAATACCTCACAAAGTAAATTATTTTTTAGTGTCTTAAATTAATTGAAGAAGGTAGATAACGGATTATTGTAATTATATTTTTCGCCGTAGCGAGTTTTTAATGGGTTAAAATTTTTTGTTACGAACATGCTAAGTACTAAATGGGGCAATATAAGTCCAAAATGGCAATAGAAAACGTATTTTCTCCCCCAGAGAGGGAGAAAATACTGTTTTGCGGACTATTAATTTTGCTTATGTTATCTTTTTAGTCTGGTTTTTTAGAGAAAGGACTAGACATAAAAAGCAAAAAGGCTGTATTGCACAGCCTTTTTAATGACTATTTTCTTTTTTCGCAAACCTGATTGCCGACAGTGCAAGATGTTTTGCAAGCAGACTGGCAGGATGCTTGACATTCGCCGCAGCCACCATTGGTTAAGGTGTTCTGCAAATAAGGTTTATTTATTGTTTTGATGTGTTTCACCTGGAATACCCCCTTCAATATAAAATATGAAGATACTGACTGTTAGTTATTATACTACATTTATTTTTTTTTGTATAGTAGCCGAATTTAGGCCGGTCCAACTGTGATGCTGATGGGGAGGTTGGAAGCACCTGGCGGAGAAAAGATAAATAAAACTTTATCGCGCATATTGTAAGTTCCGAGATTGGCGATATCACCGTATTGCTTGCCAAAAAACATTTTATGCCCAGGAGTACCGATTAATTGCATTTTATCACTATCGTTGATGCGCACACCAACACAGCCGGAATATACGCCGCCTAGCGGGGTAAGCGAATAATTTACGTAGCCAGTGCCACGCATCGGAATATTGATGTAATATAATACACCATAATTACCATAATTGATGGTTTTTTCACCTGTAGTGGCATCTTTGCCAGTGAGGTATTTGTCTAAGATATTATCGCCGAGAACAAAGTTTACCGTTCCATCTTGGGCAGGATTATAATTTTTCTTTGGTATAATGGTGCGGTCAATAACGGGGAATGTTCCGCGCAATTTATGGCTGTCTGGTGGTAGTATGTGAGCTGTGCGAATGAAGCGAACTGGGTCAGCATTTACTGGCATCATGGCGACGATAATTTTAGTTGGGTTGTTAAAAGTAAGGTCATAGATACCGCACACCAGTTCATCTTTGGTGAGGGGCTTATTTTGGGTACTTTGGTTTAGAATGGTCGTTTTACCAGCTGCTAATTTTTGGTGTAACTCTGTTTGAGGGACTAAATAATTTTCTTGAGAAGTTTTGCCGACATAAAAATAATTTTTACTAGGGCCAGCGTTGGCAGAACGAATGATAGTATAATCAGTATTTTTATTAGTATTGTTTTGTAAGAGCACTACTACCTTTTTGGGGGTAGCTGTACCATTGACGTGATAGTAATAGAGCCGACAACGCCCCTTTACCGTATCTTCATATAAAATACCGTCTTCTAAGACTGTTTCTGGACTATCAGAAAAAATCAAACTTCCCTTTTTATCGATACTTCGCATGGATAATTGGGGAAGTGGAATAGAGAGGGCCGGATATTGGTGATTGGGATAGTGGCGGTACTGGTCGAGGAGGGAAATAGTTTTTTGGTTAGCATTAGCAAAACAAGGGACGGTAGAACAAAAACAAAACAAAATACCGCTCAATAAGACGATGAGTTTGGACTGAAACAAGGTGGAAAATCCTTTCTAGATAGAGTTTAATGGTTGGAGGAATTGATGTTATCGGCCATTATTTCTAGTTTGCGCAAGCGATGGTACACGCCGGAACGTCCAACTCGGAGCAATTTAGCTAGTTCCTGTAAAGAGGCATCTGGATGTTTAATGCGCATTATTGCCGTTTCTAGGAGTGATGGACTAAGCGTTTTGCGTGCGGGAGAATCGAGAACACTTTTTATTTTCTTTACCTGCCGGAGAGAGGCATTTATTGTCTTAGAAAGATTGGCTGTTTCGCAGTTCACTAAACGATTGATTTGATTGCGAACTTCTTTTAAATTGCGGGCACTTTCAAATTTTTCTAGTGTTGTTTCGGCTCCGAGCATGCGCAAAAGAGTGATAATACTTTCACTTTCTTTGATGTAAATGACAAAATGCTCTTTTCGATTGGTGTCTTTAACCGGAAAATTGAAATGTTTGAGCAGGGAAAAGATTTGCCGAGAAAGGGCATGATTGCTTGTGGAAAATTCTAGATGATAATCGCTGTCTGGTCGATTGACAGAACCACCACCTAAAAAAGCACCGCGTAAATAAGCTTCTTTTACGCCATAATTGGTGAGACGTGGATTTTCTTGTCCGAAATTAAATACATCATCAGTGATAAAACCAAGTGTATCCAAAAGTTGTGTAGTTATTGCAGAAGGTAAGGCACGGATGATGTAGTGGTTATTTTTGTGCAGACGGCGAAGACGTTTAACGACCAGTTCTGTGCGGATGGTGTTATTGGTCAATTGTTTGATGAAAGCAAGCACTCTTCTGCCGACAGCGGCATTTTCTGTATCAACGGTAAAACCGACAAAACGTGATTTACCCAACAAAAAAGAACCGCTGATGCGTAGTAGTGCGGATAATTCAGCACGAATGATGTTATCAGTGCCGATGTCGAGATGGGCTAACTCATTTTTTACTTGGGTAGAAAAGGAAGAAATATCAATCACCTCCCGAGAAAATAAGTATACTCATTTAAAATCATAGATTATTTTATTGATATTTTCCGCCAATTTATTACTGTCGTGTTGAATGACATTCGTTTCGTTGATGAGGTCGGCCTTGATAAAACCGATATTCAATTTATGAATGGCATCTTCATCTATTTTTACTGGATATTGTCCTTTGGAAGCGTAAAAATCCAAAAGAGCAGGTGAGATGATTTTATCGTTGATGAGAACGTAATCGACAGAGCCGATACCAGCGTGCTTTAAAATGGCCTTAAGGTGCATAGAAACAGTGTAATCGTCAGTTTCTCCCGGTTGAGTCATGACATTACAAATATAAATTTTTATGGCTTTACTTTTGCGAATAGTTTCCGCAATTCCATCGATTAAAAAATTGGGCATGATACTGGTATAGAGACTGCCCGGCCCTAAAATGATGGCATCAGCTTTTTGTAAGGCTTCTATAGCCGAACGAACTGGTGGCACTTTTTCTGGAATGAGGGAAACGTGCTTTATTTTTTTGCGAGCCAAAGGAATTTTGGATTCGCCTTCCACTACTGTACCGTCAGACATGGTAGCACATAGCTTAATTTTTTCTGTGGTGGAAGGGAAGACGTGTCCCTTGACGGCGAGGACTTTACTCGATTCTTTGAGTGCTTTTTCGACATCTCCGGTTACTTGTGTCATGGCGGCAATAAAGAGATTGCCAAAGCTGTGCCCAGCGAGGGCACTGTCACCGCTGAAGCGATATTGGAATAACTTTTCCATCAATGGTTCTGTGTCGGCTAAGGCTACGAGACAGTTGCGCAAATCGCCAGGCGGAATAATGCCGAATTCGTCACGTAAGCGACCAGAAGAACCACCATCGTCGGCAACAGTCACTACAGCGGTAACATTGCTGGTGATATTTTTTAGACCTCGCAGTAGAACTGATAGACCAGTACCACCGCCAACAACAGCGATAGCAGGACCATTTTCTAGTTTTCGCCTTTCGTAGATGAGGTCTACTAATTTTTCGGTACTGTTTGGCAAGATAACGCTGATGATAGAGCGAATTATCATGCGGATGGCGACTAACATCATGACAAAACCGATGAGAGAAATGATGATACCAACCACATTGGTGATAGTGTAATCATAGGTGCCAATAGCCATGTACACTATGCGAAAGATAAATTCTTCAATACCATCAATGTATTGATAATTAAAAACGATTGTCAATCCCATGCTAATGAGTAATACGCCGATGGCAAATAGCAGGAGCCAACGCTTAAAACGCATGCCGGGATATAGCCATTTTAAAAGATGCATATTAATTCCTCTTCATGTTTTTAGCAATGTTCTTTAACTTTATTTTTCATGAGGTCACGATGTTCCAAATTGACGACAAAGCCGTGTTTTTTGAGGAGTGCATATAAGTGAGCGGCAATAAAGACGGAGCGGTGCATGCCACCTGTACACCCTACGGCTAAGACGAATTGGCCTTTGCCTTCTTGGATGTATTGCGGGATGAGAAAATTGATTAAATTGTCCATTTTGTCAATAAATTCCTGCGTGACAGGCCATTTGGAGATATAGTCTGCTACTTCCTTTACCGCGCCACTTTTGTAGCGCAGTTTTTCAATATAGAAAGGATTGGGTAAGAAACGGACATCAAATACCATATCGGCGTCTAGAGGCATGCCATATTTAAAGCCAAAGGAAACAACAGTTATATTCATGCGTACTCTATTTTCATCGCCAAAATAGCGAATGATTTTTTCTTTTAGTTCATTTTTGCGCAGGGAAGAAGTATCAATTATGTATGTTGCTTTGTTTCTGACATTGGCAAGTAACTCTCTTTCTAGCGTTATTCCTTCACTGATGCGAGCTTCTGGAGCAAGCGGATGTTTACGACGATTTTCTTTGTAACGATTGATGATGACGGAGTCATTGGCATCCATGAAAAGCAGTTCATAGGGCTGTTCATTATCGCTCATATCTTGCAAAATACCAGCAAAATCGTCAAAAAATTCACCACTGCGTAAATCGATGATGAGGGCGACCTTTTTAGTTTTACAGTGCGGTTTTTGGCAGAGTTCTATGAAATTGGGGATGAAAACAGGTGGTAAATTATCCACGCAAAAGTAACCGAGGTCTTCTAATGTGCTACGGACTTGGGCTTTGCCACTGCCAGACATACCGGTTACTATAACAAGACGAAAAGCATCTTTTAGCATAATATATTCACCTCATATTTTTAGATTAAGAAACGGACGGAAGGTCAATGCGTAATTTATTCGGTGATTTTAGGTAGTTTGCGGAAAAACGAAATTTTTTAAGGCAAAAGCTACGCCATCTTCATCGTTAGAACGGGTTGTATAGGAACAAATTTTTTTAATATGTTCCTTAGCATTGCCCATGGCGATACTGGTTTTCGCGCTTTGAAGCATGGAGATATCATTATCTGAATCGCCGATAGCAATTACATCGTCTGGAGCAATTTGTAGTTTCTGGGCGAGGATATTAATGGCATTTGCTTTGCTGACGGTAGGTAACATCACTTCGATAAAGTGTGGTTTGGAAGAGGCAAATACTGCTGAAGAACCAAATTTATCGCGCATGGTAGAGAAGATTTGCGCGCGTATTTCAGAATTTTCGTTGACGATGAGCAGTTTTGCTACTTTGGTGGTTTTTTCTAACAAGCTATCCCAACCGACAGTTTTGCCTTTAAGTTGACAATCTTTTTCATATTGTGCTGACCAAACTTCATAAGTGGGAAAATACAATTTATCATCGCTATACACTTGGACGTACCAAGAATTTCTTCTACAACATTGGAGGAGCTCCTTCACTAGTTGAGAGGGAAAATACACCTCATGATATACTTTGCCTGTTGTCGATTTTATGATAGCTCCATTGTAAGTGATAATAGGTATATCCAAATGTAGTTCCTCGGCATAAAAGGCCGCTGCAGGGAACATTCTTCCCGTGGCTATGGTGAAGATGATATCCCTTTTTAATGCTTCATGGATAGCTACTTTATTGCCATTAGAAATGGCACTATTACTATTTAAAAGCGTACCGTCAAGGTCAGTTACAAATAATTTAGACATGAAAAAACTCACTTTCAATATATTTATTAAACGAAGAAGCAGATACATTATCAGATGTACCTGCTTCCTCTTTTATTCACCCTTTTGTGATTCTTCCGCAACAAATTTTTCTACCCATTCGCGGACTAACTGCGATGAGGTTGTTCCTAAACGCTTGCTGTATTTATCAAAATCTTTTTTGAGCAATTTATTGATTCTAGTGTGCATGTATATATTTTTGTCCTCTTTTTTTCTCATAAAAATAGTTGAGCGTCTGTTTCGTGGCTAATCAGTCGCCCTTCCCTCCTTGTTGTTATTTAGTAGAATGTGGATGATATTACTATTTTGATTGATTATAGCATTTATACAATATATGTATATTTCCTTATAAATTACATATATTATATAAGCTAATTTACTATTATTCTAACATATTTATAGGTGGTCGACAATCTCAGAGGGAATTTATAGAAAGAGAAAATAATGGCGAAGAACAAAAAAATAATCTTTTTATAAGGAGAATTTAAAATATTATTTTAATCGGAATATGTACCATATTTAGTAGATAAAAAAGGCGTATTTTCTTCTATATTATGGTAAAAATGGTAATAAAAGCATCTATATAGCATAATATCTTGTATTTTCTTTTTATAAATATATTTTACGTGAGATGTAACTTGGAAAAGAACTTTCATTTTTAGATATATTTCTATGTTTTTTTAGAAAAAAATAAAAAAATACTTGATTTTTTTTCAAAAGTTATTTATTATATGAAATGTAGTTAGCACTCAACTAAAACGAGTGCTAACAAAAATATAGTAATTAATCTAAGGGGGAACATATAATGATAAAGCCATTAGGCGACAGAGTCGTGATTAAAGTTTCTGAAGGAGATATGAAGACTGCTAGCGGTATCGTTTTACCAGACAGCGCTAAAGAAAAGCCTCAGGAAGGTGAAGTTATAGCTGTTGGTAAAGGTAGAATTTTAGATAACGGCGAAAGAATTGCCCCGGAAGTTAAAGTCGGCGACAAAATTATTTTCTCAAAATATGCTGGCACAGAAGTAAAAGTAGAAGGCATTGATTATTTGGTAGTACGCGAAAGCGATATTTTAGCAATAGAATAATAACAGCTTTATACAGGAGGATTAGATAAAATGGCAAAACAGATTTTATTTGGAGAAGAAGCAAGACGTGCTCTCGGTAGAGGCGTAGATGCTTTAGCAGATGCAGTTAAAGTGACCCTTGGACCTAAAGGTAAAAACGTCGTATTAGAAAAAAAATTTGGTGCTCCTACTATCACCAATGATGGTGTGTCCATAGCACGTGAAATAGAATTAGAAAATCCGTTTGAAAATATGGGCGCTCAGTTGGTTAAAGAAGTAGCAACTAAAACTAATGATGTTGCTGGTGATGGTACAACCACCGCTACCTTGCTCGCACAAGCAATGATTCGCGAAGGTATGCGCAATGTCGCTGCTGGTGCTAACCCAATGATTATTAAAAAAGGTATTGAAAGAGCCGTTTCTACATTAGTAGAAGGCATCAAAAAGCAGTCTCATAAAGTAGAAGGAAAAGAAGCTATCGCTCAGGTAGCAACCATCTCTTCTGGCGACAAAGAAATGGGCGATTTGATTGCTGACGCTATGGAAAAAGTTGGCAAAGACGGCGTTATCACCGTGGAAGAATCCAAAGGTATGGCAACAAATCTCTCCGTGGTAGAAGGTATGCAATTTGACCGCGGATACATTTCTCCGTACATGGTCACTGATACCGATAAAATGGAAGCAGTTATGAATGACCCATACATCTTGATTACTGACCGCAAGATTTCTGCTATCGGCGATATTCTTCCGATTTTAGAAAAAGTTGTTAAACAGGGTAAAGAATTAGTTATCATCGCTGAAGATGTCGATGGCGAAGCATTGGCTACTATCGTTGTCAACAAACTGCGTGGTACCTTCAAGGCATTGGCAGTAAAAGCTCCTGGTTTTGGTGACCGTCGCAAGGCAATGCTCGAAGATATCGCTATCTTGACCGGTGGCAATGTCATCAGCGAAGACCTCGGCAGAAAATTAGAAAATGTTGAGTTGGAAGATTTAGGAACTGCTCGTCAGGTTAGAGCTTCCAAAGAAGAAACCACCATCGTTGACGGTAATGGCAATAAAGAAGAAATTGCTGCTCGTTGTGGCGTTATCAAAGGTCAGATTGAAACAACAACATCTGATTTCGACAGAGAAAAATTACAGGAACGTCTCGCTAAGTTGTCTGGTGGTGTAGCTGTAATTGAAATTGGCGCGGCAACAGAAGTAGAATTGAAAGACAAAAAATTACGCATTGAAGATGCTTTGAATGCAACCAGAGCTGCAGTAGAAGAAGGCATTGTAGCTGGTGGTGGCACGACCTTTGTAGACATTATCTCTGCTTTAGATAAGATTAAGGCTGAAGGCGATGAAAAGACCGGTATTGAAATCGTTAGACGTGCAGTAGAAGAACCAGTACGTCAGATTGCTAAAAATGCTGGCTTAGAAGGTTCCGTAGTTGTAGAAAAGGTTAAAAAATCCGACAAAGGTATTGGCTTTGATGCCTTGAAAGGCGAATATGTCGATATGGTTAAAGCTGGTATCGTAGACCCAGCAAAAGTAACTCGTTCCGCATTGCAAAATGCAGCTAGCATTGCAGCTATGGTTTTGACCACTGAAACCTTAGTAGCAGATAAACCTGAACCAGAAAAAGCTGCTCCAATGGGCGGTAATGGTATGCCAGGCATGGGCGGAATGCCAGGTATGATGTAATAAAGACCTTTTATTAGGTTGTATTATGATTAATGATAGAATTGTTCGCCACTTGGCGATACGAAAGGGCATCCCTTATATGGGGTGCCCTTTTTTGTTATGCCAGTGAAATATTTAGGATAGCCATTTCAGGTGAAATACTTGTATTTTATTTTTTTAGTTAGAGGTACTTAGTGAGCCGATGCTGTGTGAGTTCTATCTATATAATTTGCCAATTTTTTAGCGTAGATAGTTTGTTACGCTATGACCTAAATAATCTTTTTTCCTTTATAAAATTACTATTGACAGACTGTAAATTAATTGCTATACTTCAGTTATTGACACAATGTCAATAAATATTGAGAGAATCTTGTGAAAGTTTTTTCATTTCGCTAAATTTACGGATATGTTTGTTTAGCGACCAAGAGACCTTCTTTATGGCGAGGCTGTAACAGAACAGTTTTATTCAAGAATATGTACCAGAACATATTACCAAAGAATAGAATAAGAGAGGTGAAAGGATTGTCACTTATCTGGCAAAGAAGTATTTTCTTTGAGAGTGACAAGGAGAAAATGGAAAAAGCATATAAGTTGTGGATTGATGGCAAATGGCAACCAGCAGAAGGAAATGCAGTTTATAATTCTACTAACCCAGCCAATGGAGAAGTCATCGCGTCTTTTGCAGAAGCATCTAAGCAAGATGTAGATAAAGCAGTAAAAGCAGCTTGGCGTGCTTTTCCAGCTTGGAAAGAAGTCAGCCCTATGGAAAGAGGCAATATCTTGCTAAAGATAGCAGATATTATTGACGAACATCGCGAAGAATTAGCTCGCATGGAAACATTGGATAATGGAAAACCAATCAGAGAAACATTGAATATAGATATACCACTTGCTAGTGACCATTTCCGCTATTTTGCCGGAGTGATTCGCACGGATGAAGGGGCAGCCGATGTCATAGATAAGGATACATTAAGCCTTATCATTCACGAACCGATTGGCGTAGTTGGTCAAATTATTCCTTGGAACTTCCCGTTCTTGATGTTGGCTTGGAAGTTAGCTCCCGCTCTAGCCGCAGGCAACTGCGTTATTTTAAAACCGTCTAGTGCGACATCGTTAACGGCAGTGGAATTTGCTAAGATGATAGAAGGTATTTTACCTGCTGGTGTACTGAATATCATCACTGGTAGTGGCTCTAAGTCTGGACAATATCTCTTAGACCACCCAGATATCACAAAATTAGCTTTCACTGGCTCCACAGAAATTGGTCGTAATGTGGCTAAAGCAGCTGCTGAAAAATTAATTCCAGCAACTTTGGAATTAGGCGGAAAGTCGGCCAATATTTACTTTGACGATATGCCTTGGGAAAAGGCGGTTGAAGGTGTTTGCATGGGCATTCTCTTCAATCAAGGACAGGTTTGCTGTGCTGGTTCACGTGTTTTTGTGCAAGATACTGTTTACGATAAATTTTTACAGGCAGTTAAAGAAAAATTTGAACAGGTCAAAATTGGCATGCCTTTAGAAAAGGATACCATGTTGGGAACGCAGATTAGCAAACGCCAGTTACAGAAAGTTCTTTCTTATGTAGAATTGGCTAAAGAAGAAGGAGCTAAGGTTATCACCGGTGGCAAACAAGAAACTGCTAATGGCTTAGATAAGGGAGCTTTCATGCAACCTACAATTTTAGGTGATGTGACCAACGATATGCGTGTTGCCAGAGAAGAAATCTTTGGACCAGTTGTTTGCTTTATCAAGTTCCATACCGAAGAAGAAGTAATTAAAATGGCCAATGACAGTGAATACGGTTTAGGTGGCGCAGTTTGGACCAAGGATATTAATAGAGCCTTGCGCGTTGCTAAAGCGGTAGAAACAGGTCGTATGTGGGTAAATAACTACAATAATTTGCCAGCTCACAGCCCATTTGGTGGCTATAAAAAATCTGGTATTGGCAGAGAAACCCATAAGATGGCTTTGTATAATTATATGCAGACAAAGAATATTTTCATCAGCACCAGCGAAAAACCGGTTGGTTTGTACTGAGGTGTGAGATTTATTAGATAAGGAAAAAGACCAGTTAAACGACAGTTTAACTGGTCTTTTTTATTTGCGACGATATTTCAATTTGTAGAGGCGTTCCCATTGGCGTAAAGTGACGAAAATCATGAAAAAACCGCGCCGAATTTTGAGTGTGAATTCCCAGTTTTTTTGCTTAGCTGGAATAGGAATTCTAGGGAGGGCAAAGAGATTGAGGTTTTTTCGCTCAATATTTTCAAAAATAGCGAATGCACCCAAATAGTTACATTCCTTAGCTAAACGCATAGTGGTTGTAGCAAATTTTCCGTATGGATAGCAGAGAAAATCGATGGGAATTTGCAATTTTTCCTCCAATACAGATTTACTTTTTTTCAGTTCATATCTGCTTTTTTCTAAAGGTGTATTGTTGAGGAAGGGATGGTCAACGGTGTGGGAGGCAACGGTTTGTCCGGCATTTAACCACGCTTTTAAATCTGACCAAGTCATAGTGGTTGTTGGAGCTTTGTGAAAATTTTCCCAAGCATTTTCTCGCCCTATCCAGTTGCTTATAGGAAAGACAAGTGCGGAAAAGTTATATTTTTTTAAAATGGGCAGAGCCACGTCAAAAACATCACGATAGGCATCGTCAAAGGTCAATAATACCGAGCGGGGAGGCAATGGTTTTTGGTGGACATAATATGCGTAAAGTTCTTGTGGTGTAATGGTGTGATAGTTTTGTCTGGCAAGAAAAGCCATTTGCCAGGCAAATTTTTCTGGTGGCAAACTATTTCTGTCGTTGGGAATAGTGGCAATGCGATGATACATGAGTGTCGGGATATAGGGAAAACTAGAAAAACGAATGTAGAAGAGAATACCAACTAGAAATGAAAATAAAAGGACGAAAATAGCGAGCAAGAAATACAATATATACATATGACTAGCTCCGCCATTTGGAAATGAGCACAACAATTATACCGATGACAATAAAAGTCAAGATAATTGGTAAAGCCATAGTCACAACAAAGCCGATAAAGGCGATGATGGCAAGCAATGAGAGAAGTTTGGTAAAAGAACTTTTGGCTGATGAAACGCGCCAAAAATTGGTTGTCTTTTTTGTTTTAGCTCTGCTAGACCGATATGTATGATAGGTATTATTTGTTGTATCTTCATCAATGGTAATACCGCTGTAATTGTTTACATCATCGTCAGTCATAACAGAAAGTCTATTGTCGTAGCCACAATACGGACATTGTGGACTGGAAATTTCTTTATGGCAATTTTTACAGAGCATTTTATCCCTCATTTCTTTATTTATGTATTAAATTCCTTTGCCCCAAATTACTGGTATTTAAGACGGTAAAATTTTATTGAAGAAAATTGATTTTATGCTTAGATTATATCTAGTAATTTTGCTTATATATGATATCGGCTAAACAATTTTTTATGACTCTAATAATTCTAAGGTATGCAAAAAATCTTCTCGCGTTTCGGCAGCATTGAAAAGCCGGCGCAATTCGGCACCGCCGGTGATACCTCTTGTATACCAAGTGGCATGTTTGCGCATTTCTCTGGTACCGATGTAGGTTCCCTTGAATTCAATCAGCATATCGAGGTGTTCTAAGATTAATTGCTTTCTTTCAGCTATTGTCGGTGGCGGGATTTTTTTACCAGTTTGCCAGAAATACTTCATTTCGCGGAAAATCCAAGGATTTCCTTGTGCTGCTCGGCCAATCATGATGGCATCACAACTCGTTTCCTGAAACATTTTTTGCATATCTTCACAGGTACGCACATCGCCATTGCCGATGACGGGAATACGAATAGTTTCTTTTACTTGACGGATAATATCCCAGTTTGCTCTACCACTATAAAATTGTTCACGCGTCCTACCATGAACGGCAACGGCATCTAAACCGGCTTCTTCGGCTAAATGAGCCATTTCCACGACGTTGATATGTGCGTCATCCCAACCCATGCGCATTTTTACGGTGACAGGTAATTTGACAGCTTTTCGTACGGCTTGCATGATATCAAAGGCGAGGGCTGGGTTTTTTAATAAAGCAGAACCTTCATGGTTTTTGACGATTTTAGGAGCTGGACATCCCATATTGATATCGATGATATCAGCTAAATTATGTGCTTCAATATATTTTGCCGCTTCAGCGAGTAAGTTTGGTGTTGAGCCAAATAATTGAAGGGCAATAGGTCTTTCTAGAGGATTGGTATTTAACATCTTCATAGTGTGTTCATTGCGGAAATGAATCCCCTTTTCACTAACCATTTCTGAATACACCAAATCGCAACCGAGACGATGTGCCAAAATGCGATAGGCCATATCGCAGACACCAGCCATGGGGGCCAAGAAAATTGGCGTTTCAATTTTTAAATTTCCAATAAACATAATATCCCTTGTTATATAGTAATTATCATATTTGATGGTACTAAAAATCATATTCCAAAATATTTTGATTGGAAATGGGTTTTATTTTTCGGTATTTGAAGTTGTATTGGGTTGGTTTCTCTCGAAGAGGACACGCAAACCGTTTAAGGTGAGAAAATAATCAAATTTATCGATGGTTTTTGATTCGCGAGAAAGCATTTTGGATAATCCGCCGGTGGCTATAACCTTCATATCGAGTTGACATTCTTCTTTGATACGTCGCACGATGCCATCTATTTGACCTACTGCGCCATAGATTACGCCAGACTGGATACTGCTGATGGTGTTGTGGCAGATAACTGATTTAGGTGTTACCAGTTCAATGCGTGGTAATTTGGCAGTGCGTTGGAAGAGGGCTTCCAAAGAGATATTGATGCCAGGGGCGATAGCACCGCCGAGGAAATTGCCATCAGCATCTATAACATCAAATGTTGTGGCTGTGCCAATATCGACGACGATAAGGGGACCACCGTATTTTTCATGAGCACCAATAACATTGACGATGCGGTCAGAACCGATATCGCGCGGATTTTCGTATTTTAATTTGATGCCAGTTTTTATTCCAGGGCCAACAACGAGTGGTTTTATTTTGAAGTAACGCTGGCACATTTTTATCATCGGTACGACTAGGGGTGGCACGACAGAAGAGATGATGATATCGGTGATATCAGACATACTCACTCCTTGAAATTTAAATAATTCATTTATCAGCATGCCGTATTCATCGCCCGTGCGATTGCGGTCGGTAGAAATACGCCAATGTTTCATCAGCGTTTTTCCTACATAGGTGCCGAATACGATATTGCTATTGCCAATGTCAAAAACTAGTAACATTTAATTTCATCATTCCTTTATGTCGATTAGATTTGCGAGCAAGTGTGGACGTATATCTTTGGTAAGCATTATAGATAAAAGAAGATATTTATTCCATCTTGGAGATTATATCACAGCGAGCGGCATAAAGACATAGCTGCGAATGGGCGGAATATGGCATTTAACAGGTTAATTGCCGGTTTTAGAGCCCTTTATTCGATATTTCTTATAAAAATAGTCAGGTTTAATTACGAGGACTTTATCACACACTACAAGCATGCAATAAAGTCCTTATAAATGGC
>JAHHSQ010000001.1 GCA_020025135.1 Pectinatus sp. | reverse complement strand
TTGCAACTATATACTATAATCCACCTTCAACTGCTTACGCAAATTCGGTGGATATGCCTTATATCCCCATGTCTAAAGGCAGGGGCTTTACGGCACTTGTGGTAATAGTGTTGAAAGATGGGATTTAGTTAGGCACAGCAGAAAGTCCAACGTACAATCCGTGGGCAACAGATGGTACTAGTGGTGGCGATGTATTAAGAGGTAAGGCATTGTGGTATCAAGCACATGCCTAAAAGTATGTGCCATAAAATAAGGGCGACCCATATAGAGCCACCCCAGTAAAAAGACTATGATAATTTAGCCATTAAGGCTTCTTGCAAAGTTTTAGAAAAGTTTATTTTCTTTTCTTTTGCTCGCTTATCTAACCACATAGGAATAGTAAGAGTCTTTTTTACAGATTTATTAAAATGTAATTTAGCATATTCATCTACATCAACAGAAACCATAGTAGCAAAAGCACTAATATAGCTATCTTCTAAATCGTCTTCACAATGAATATCGATTTTATTTAAAGGTGTAGGAGTTGGCAATTCTTTATTAGCGCTATAAATATAGCCAGCTAAACAGTCAATGGCCATGCTCATAGCATTTTCAAAATTGGTGCCAAAAGTTGCTAAATGGTTTAAGTCTGGGAAAACGACAGAATAGCCACCGTCTTTTTCTCCGTAAAAGATAGCAGGATAGATAGATAACATTTTATACCTTCTTTCTATTATTATAGGCGGGAAAAAGCAGAAGATATTAGGTCTTCTGCTCCCGTCTAAATTAATTTAGACCAGCTTGTTTTAATATGGATTTGATTGTTTTCGGTGGCAAATCAATTTTTCCATGATTAGGAATTGTTACCTTGCCTTTTTTTATTTTGTATTTGTAATGATGGTGAGACCCAACAACATTATCTAAATACCAACCATCAGCCCTAACAATCTTTTCCATATTTTTAAAATTCAAATTTTCACTCCCCTTACAAATAACATTATACCATATAACACGTGTTAAATTAATACGTGTTATATGGATTTAATTTAAAGGAGCTAAAAATTATGGATTACAACAAACTTGCTCATGATGCAATGGCAGACGCATTACAGACCGTTATTGCTAATACAAATGATATTTTCAGCAAGCAAATTGCCCCTGCACTTGCTCAAGCTAAAGATGATGTATTAGCCGATCTCAAAAAAGATAGCCAGCAGGTAGGCGTATCACTATGGATTAAGGTCAGATATCTGATAATGTCCATCTTTATCAATGCTGTATATCAAATTATAGTATCGCTTTGCAATAATACTTTTAAAGTGGCGACAAAAGAACATGATACCAACAAAACAGAAAGCTGAGCAAATATTATCTTGCTCAGCTTATTCATTACTTGCCTAAAATATCTTTTGCTTTTTACCAGTATTTTTTTAATAGCTATGAGGTAT
Organism: Pectinatus sp.; assembly: GCA_020025135.1. Taxonomy (GTDB): domain Bacteria; phylum Bacillota; class Negativicutes; order Selenomonadales; family Selenomonadaceae; genus JAHHSQ01. Next base: position 131,374 of record JAHHSQ010000001.1, on the reverse strand, counting down.
TAGTATGCTAGAAAAACTAAAAAAAATTCTCACTTCGCGCTATACGCTTTTAATTGCATTAATAGCGATTTTAGGCTTATCTGTGAGTATTTATATTGGTCATCTATATAAAAGGGTGCAAAACGCAACTAATGAAGCCAAAAAAATTTACGAGCTTACGCAACAACAAGCGCAAGACATTACCTATCTTCAAAATCAGTTGCAAATATCAAAAGGGGAAGCTCATCACCTTGCAGATAAGATTAATCAGGCACAAGCTGGCACAATGCAACCGATTACACACATTACTGTGCAAACTCCAGACCTTCCGGCGGCGACTAAGATTGTTAGTGAAAAAATAATTGAACGGGATAAGTCTTTGCCATCTGAAGCATTGCGGAAATCTGACAGTACGATAGTCACTCCGCAGCCAGATAATAAAAATTACAAGGTCGGCATCTATAAGATTAATCTCAAGCGCAACTGGTACCGGCATCAGATGCCAAGACGGCAAGCCATATATCCCAGTATCACTACAGCGCAATTATGACCAGTCGCACGCTATAGCCTTGCAAGCCAACATCAGCACCCAAGGCAAGGTATCGGGTGGCCAGATTATGTGGCAAGCAGGTTTTTAACATAATCCGCCTTCATCTACCTAAGAGATGGCGGACTTTTGGCGGATTATGTTAAAGCGTGACAGACAGTAACTACAATTTTGCGTGGTATCGTAATCGTTATGATATGGCTAGAGACACGAGACGGGAAAAAACAAAAAGAGCCCAAGAAACGCAAACGCCACAAACGTAAGTGAGTTTCAAGGACTCCGGTCGAGCGGGAGGTTAGACCTCCTGCTTGACTACCATTATATCAATTTTTGGGGAGGTAGTCATGAAAAATATCATATCAATTTTAATTATTGGCGTAGGTCTTGTATCACTCGGTATGAATATAGAATGGAGCAAGGAAAGTGTAAAGGCATTCATCACAGGAGGTGTGTTGACTTGGATGGCAGTCAAATTCTTCAAGAAGTCATGACCGTAGCAGAGGCAGCAAAGCGGTGGGGAAAGGACGTGCGCACAATCAGGCAATCGTGTTCAGGATATAAGAAGGCACCGCCACGTTTTACGCCGGATGAGACGAGGCAGTCAGGGAGAACGTGGCTGATAACAAAGGCGGGCATTGAGCGACTTTATGTGCCAGAACCATGAGAAGGATAAAATGCGACAACAGAAAGCCCCTTGATCAATGAAGACCAAGAGGCTTTCTCTCTATCATGCAACAATCAGCTCTCGCTGGTATTCACGCACGATATTGCCATGATAATTTTCGGGGAGCAACGGGGGCGCAACGGTGATAAAAAATATGTAAGAAGGCGCAAATAAAAGACATTCAATAAAAATGAGAAAACATGAAAAAAGCTCCTAACCATCGGCTAGGAGCGAGTTTACTTGGTGCGCCAAGCAGGAGTCGAACCTGCGACACACGGCTTAGAAGGCCGTTGCTCTATCCAACTGAGCTATTGGCGCAACATTTAAATGACTTACAACGCTTATAAGTATACATTATCTTGCATATAATGTCAAGCATCTTTTTAATTTGTTAAACTTCTCAACGGTGCCGGTATTCTTCCGCCCCGAGCGACAAATTTAGCAGAGCTATATTTATTTTTTACTGGAATAATTGGGCAATGTCCCAACAATCCACCAAAATTAACTTCTTCGCCCACTTTTTTATTTGGTACTGGTATCAAACGAACTGCTGTAGTTTTATTATTAATCATACCGATAGCTGCTTCATCCGCAATAATACCAGAAATTGTTTCTGCCGAAACATCTCCAGCAACAGCAATCATATCTAAACCAACAGAGCAAACACAAGTCATCGCTTCTAATTTTTCTAAGGACAAACTGCCTTCTCTAACAGCATCAATCATGCCCGCATCTTCACTAACTGGGATAAAAGCTCCACTTAGTCCGCCGACATGGGAAGAAGCCATCAATCCGCCCTTTTTCACGGCATCATTTAGGAGCGCTAAAGCAGCCGTCGTACCTGGAGCACCACAAGATTCTACGCCAATTTCTTCCAAAATATGTGCTACACTATCTCCCACTGCTGGAGTTGGTGCTAAAGAAAGGTCAATAATACCAAAAGGTACACCTAACCGTTTGGATGCTTCTCTCGCTACCAATTGCCCCACACGCGTAATTTTAAATGCAGTTTTCTTAATCGTTTCAGCTACTTCTGTAAAATCGCCATGCACAGATTCTAAGGCGTGTTTTACTACGCCAGGACCGCTAACGCCGACACTGATAACTTTTTCAGCTTCATTAACACCGTGAAATGCTCCAGCCATAAAAGGATTATCTCCAGGAGCGTTGCAGAAAATAACCAATTTAGCACAGGCAATGGCTTCCCTATCTGCAGTCATTTCTGCTGCCTTTTTGACGACTTGTCCCATCTCTCTGACACAATCCATATTGATACCGGATTTAGTAGAGCCGAGATTGACAGAAGAACAGACAAGGTCGGTAACAGTTAATGCTTCTGGAATGGAGTTGATTAAAATATGGTCGCCCTTGGTATACCCTTTATCGACAAGGGCCGAAAAACCACCGATAAAGTTAATGCCAACTGTTTTAGCTGCTCTATCTAAAGCCTCCGCAACTGGCACATAACTATCTGTTCTACAAGCTTCTGCTGCAATAGCAATCGGCGTTACAGAAACACGCTTATGAATAATTGGTATACCATATTCACTTTCTATATCCTCGCCTGTTTTCACCAAATGTTCTGCTGAAGTAGTTATTTTATCGTAAACATTATCACAAAAAGTTTTTAAATCCTGACTGGCACAATCCCGCAAACTAATTCCCATGGTGATAGTGCGAACATCGAGTTTGTTTTCGGTAATCATGCGGTTAGTTTCTAAAATATCATTTACTGTAATCACTCGTCATTCCCACCTTAAATTGTATGCATAATATTAAAAATATCTTGATGCTGTACTTTGATTTCTAGATTCAATTCTTGACCAGTTTTGCGCAAAATTTCCTGTAATTCTTGCAATTTCATCTTATCGTCAAGCATCTCTGCCAACATAATCATATTAAAAAAACCATCTACAATATTTTGATTGATATTTAAAATATTAACATTTTTTTCTGCTAAAATCTTGCTGACGGCGGCAATGATACCGACTCTATCTTTTCCTAAGGTAGTTACAACAATTTTCATATTAAACCAGCTTTCTTTTTTATTTTTGCAAAATAGTAAGCAATATTTTATCGATGCGATTTCTGTCCATATCAGCAACTTCAAAGCGATAATTATTCCATACTTTATATTCTCCCGTCCGCGGGATATAGCCAAAAAACGAGAGCAAAAAACCGCCCATCGTCTGATAATGGTCTTTATCTTCATCGGGCAATTTATCGATATCAAATTTTTCTTTGAAATCGTCTACTTCACATAGTCCATCTACATACCAAGAATTGTCATTTCTCTGTACGATTTCTAAACTTTCATCTTCTGTATTAACCGCTATATCGCCGATTATTTCTTCTATGATATCGCGCAAAGTAATAAATCCCACCACGCCACCAAATTCATCAATAACTATCGCTTCATGAATGTCGTTGTCACGGAATTTCTCTAAGACGCGAAAAGTTTCCATAGAGCGCGGCAAAAACATTGGTTTTTTGATAAAACTAGTTAATTCCGTTATCGGATGATAAAGTGCTTCATTGAGCAAATCCTTGGCATAAATAAGTCCCGAAAAATTGTCTAGATTATCGCGCCCAACCCAAAAAATGGTATCTGGATTTTGGGTTATTAATTTTAAATTTTCTTCTAATGGGTCATCTAAATCTAACCAAAGCATCTGCGTGCGAGGGGTCATCAAAGAGTACGCCGTTTGGTCACTCATGTGGAAAATGCGGTCTACCATTTCCTGCTCTTCCTTTTCAAAAGTGCCTTCTTCGCGTCCGCGTTCAATCAAGTCTTTCACTTCATCCTCAGTGACATTTTCTGTAGTTGGTATGTTGACGCCAATAATGATAAAAAATAAATTTGTAATATAGTTAGCAACGCGTAACAAAGGTTTTAAAATAACGTAAATAATGGATATAATCGACAAGTATTTTTGCACATAATAAATTGGTCGTACCTTAGCCAACCGGGCCGGAAATAGCATCGTAAAAAAGACATCTAGCAAAAAAAACACTATCAAGGCAACAGCTGTAAGGGGGTGATGCCAAGTCGTGAGCGCGTGAAAGTGAGCCACCAAATTTATCATGGTCAGTGGCACTACGGCTTTGAAAACCAATATGGCGACGATAAAATGAGTGAATACGCCATAAATTCCCAAAATTATACTGATATCTTCCGTATGATTATAGAGATAGTGCATTTTCTCTTTATGTTTTTCATCTTGAGTCAAACTTTCTTCCAGCTGTCCTTTAGGAGTTTCTAATAAAGCTGTACGAAAAAGTGTACATAATGCGTTACTTAATAACACCAAAAAGAGCAAAAACAAGTAAAAAATACTCTCTGGAATATCCAAAAAAACAACACATCCTTTATAGCGAAATTTATTTATACACCCTGCTCGGCGAGTTTATCTTTTAACTGACTTAAATCTTGCAAATCCTTTAATTTAAAACTTTTTAGAAAATGTTCTGTTGTGCCGTAAAGAATGGGTCTTCCCACTCCCTCTCGACGTCCGACTTCTTTAATCAATTTACACTCTTGTAAATTACGCAGCACATTGTGTACGGCAACACCACGAATTGCTTCAATTTCCTGTCTAGTAATCGGTTGTTTAAAGGCAATGATAGATAAAGTTTCCATTGCCGAGACAGATAACTTTCGCTCGGTAGTATTGGTTAGAGTTTCAATATATGGAGCAACAAATGCCTGCGTAGCCAATTGATAGGCATTGCCAATTTGTTTTAACTGCACACCACAAGAACTGCTTTCTAATGCCTCCGCCAAATCAGACAAAGCTTCCCTTAATTCCGCCTTTTCTACCGGTAAAATTTCCAGTAATTTCTTTTCAGAAAGGGGGTCTCCATGGACAAATAACAGAGCTCCTAAAGCCGCCCTTAAATCTTCTTTTTTCATGCTTCATCCCTCAAAAAAATATAGATAGGAGAAAAGTTTTCCTCCTGGCGAATTGCAATTTTCTGCAACTTTAGCAATTCCAAAATGGCTAAAAAAGAGGCAATCAAAGAACTTCGTCCTTCATCCTCGGCAAAAACTTCCGTAAATAAAATATATCTCTCTTTTTTCTCTTCTAATAAGTAGAGAATGTATTTTATCTTATCCCCCACCGTATAAGGCTCACGTTGAATAATTTTACTGTGCTCCCACTCTTGGTGAGCTTCCCAGATAATTTGAAAACTGCGCCACAACTTTTCTATATCGTCATGTGGTAAAGCATATTCTCGCTTCAATGGCAAAGTAGATTCTCGGTAAAAGAGGTGTCCTTCTTGCCTCTGTTCTAGCATCTGACTCAATTCTTTATAGCGCTGATATTCTAACAAGCGCTCCACCAACTCTTGCCTAGGGTCGACGATGACTTTATCCTCAATATCTTTTTTATTACTCGGCAACAAAATAGCCGACTTAATTTGTAAGAGCGTGGCGGCCATGAGTAAAAACTCACTCGCCACCTCCATATTAAACTCTTCAAAGCGTCGCAAATAAGCCAAATACTGCTCTGTCAATTCCGCAATAGGGATGTCATTAATGTCAATTTTATGCTTCTCAATGAGATGCAACAGCAAATCTAAAGGACCTTCAAAGACTTCTAGCTTTATAGTGTACTTGTCTATCATTTTAAATAACAATAATAAAGTTTATCAAGAAATTTATCAAATAGAGGAATGGTGCGGTCAATGCGCGCAATAAACCAGACATAATTGGCGTGCCTGCTAAGAGCAAAAAGACGATAAAAACAATCAAGCTATATCGCTCTAACTGCGCGTAACGCTGAGCTAATTCGTAAGGCAATATACCTAGTACAATCTTATAACCATCCAAAGGCGGAATTGGCAAAAGATTAAACAAGGCAAAATTGATATTGTAAATGATTATTAACTGTTCTTCCTACATTATATCAAATGTTCTCGGAAAGTTTTTCACACTGGCTCGCTAATCCAGCGCAGTTCTCTTATGAACTTCTTTAGCTTTCACTAAAGCACAGACTATATCTTCTCCTTATCTTTTACAAGACTTAGGCGAAACCACTTCGATACGCTTGTACCTACTTCCCTCAAGAGGAATAGTCGTTGAACGTTCTCCCTATGGGAGCTTCGCTGCTGATTGACAATTTTTAAGCATTTAGGTTTTAACCGTATGCCATCTAGTTATTTTTTTCTGCTTTCGCCACTATCACGTCCAAATCTTGCAATTTCCCGTTGTAGTATAACTAGCTTTACGTCGTTCCAGCAATTCAGTTTCTTTGTCGCATAGAATATAGTTCTATGTCTACGCACAAATTTCTCTATGCGCTTACTAAGTGCCAACAATACGTTTCTCGTGAAACGACTGTGGTTTTAATAAAGAATATCATTTACTACCGGTGTCCACATTCCTGCTTTATAGACAATGCCCAAAACTAAGCCGGTAACTATGGCCAACAATAAATTAGCCACCGGTCCTGCTAAAGAGACTACAATTTCATCTCGCTTGGGATTGTTAAAATTATTGGGGTTTATCGGTACTGGTCTGCCCCAACCAAATTTAAAAAAGAAAAGGGCGATTAATCCCCACGGGTCAATGTGCTGAATGGGGTTTAAGGTCAATCTTCCCATCATCCGAGGTGATTCATCACCGCATTTTACTGCTGCTAAAGCGTGTGCATATTCATGAACGCTGAGGGCTAAAATCAAGCCCGGTATGCAGAATATCATATCCTTTCCAAAACCGAACATATTTTTCCTACTGTTGTTCACCATCTATAAATTGAACAACAGCTTTCCCTTTCCTAAATTATCTAACGAAAACTGGATAAAGAAAATCATTTTCTCTTCATTTTAGCTACCTGTAAAATAGCTGCCATAGTCTTAGCATCGATTATCGAATTATTATAAATCATTTCTAACGCTTTTTCCAGTGGCAAGACGACAGTTTCGACAAATTCGTCCTCATCAGGGTGTTTTACGCCACTTTCCAATCCCTCCGCCAAATAAATATGAATGTATTCATTGGAAAATCCGGCTGTGGTAGCCATGGTAAATAGTTTAGTGTATCTTTGCGCAATATAGCCAGTTTCTTCCCCTAATTCGCGCTTTGCACACATTAGGGGGTCTTCCCCCTCTTTATCCAACTTGCCAGCTGGAATTTCCCAAGTTACTTGCTGTAACGGATAACGGTACTGCCGCACCAAAATGATTTCTCCTTTATCCGTATAGGGAATAACGGCAGCTGCCCCTGGATGTTTTATCCACTCTCGCGTCGTTTCTCGTCCGTTAGGTAGTAGCACCCTATCTTCATAAACGTGTAATAACCGCCCTGTATAAATCGGCTTAGTAGAAAGAGTTTTCTCTACTAAGTTGGCATCAATTTCACGGTTCTTCAGCCAATTCTCTTTTTCGCTCCTTAGCACTATTTAACATCTCCATTGCATTTTCTAAAGCGGCAGCTGTAATATCAATGCCAGAAGCCATGCGAGCAATTTCGTGCAACTGTTCGCCAGCAGCTAGCACTTGAATGTTGGTTGTAGTATGACTGCCTCGCGCCATCTTTTCAATATAAAATTGCTTATCAGCCATCACAGCTATTTGCGGTAAATGAGTGATACAAATAACCTGTTTACAAAATGATATCGAGGCAATTCGCTCAGCTACGCGTTGCGCCGTCTTACCGCCAATACCTGTATCGATTTCATCAAAAATCATCGTTTCTACTGGTTCTGTGTAAGCAGTAGCTGTCTTTACTGCCAAAGAAATACGGGATAATTCACCACCAGAAGCAATTTTTTGCAAAGGCTTTAATGGTTCCCCCCGATTGGCACTAAACATAATTTGCACATTTTCCGTACCCCTTGGCGTAAATTCATCTAAAGGAATAACTTCGATAGAGAATTGTCCTTCCTTCATTCCCAAATCTTGTAAATATGCGGTAATTTTTTGCGAAAGTTTCTTGGCCATGCCCGTGCGCAAAATCCGCCATTTCTCAGCTTTTTTTTGTAAAACTTGTTTATTTTCCGCCACTTCGTGCTGTAAATTGGCTATTACCGTATCACAATTTTCGATATTCTCTATTTCCTCGCTTATTTTGCCGTAATAAGACAATACTTCTTCTGGCGTTGGACCATACTTGCGACACAACCGCTCTAGGCTGTGCCGACGACTCAACAAAGTATCTAATTCGGTAGGATTAAATTCAAAGCGGTCAATATAGGAGCGAAGATTACCGGCACATTCTTCTGCTTGCAAGTAAATATCTTCAATTTTATCTTGCCAAGGACGGAACTCTTCGTCGTAATCTGTCAAAATTGCCAAATCATGTTGTACCTGAGTGAGCATTGACAATACACCTACGCCATCTTCACTGGTCAGCAAATGGTCAATATTATTGACATGTTTGACTATTTTTTCAAAATTAGTCATTTTTTTTATCTGTTCTTCCAGCGCATTGAATTCCTCAATTTTAAAATTGACATTTTCAATTTCATCGCGTTGCCATTTTAACATCTCTAAACGCTGTTTATTGCTACTAGCTAACGCCAATTTTAACTTTTCTTGACTGGACAGATATTTTTCATATGCTTCTTTATACTCCCCACTCACCAAACCATTTTCAGCGATGGCATTATCTAAGAGAGTTAGTTGCTGCCCCGTAGAGAGCAGCAACTGATTATCATGCTGACCGTGAATATCAAATAACAAAGCTCCCAAGCTCTTTAAAATATTCAACGTCACGTGACAGCCATTTATTTGAATAATGTTTTTGCCATTGCGATTAACCTGCCTTACGACAATCACTTCTGGCGAATCATCGACAATGGCATTATCTCGTAAAAAACTATGTACTGGACCATCTAATGGGCTATCAAATATCGCCTCTACGCGCAAATAATCCGCTCCGGTTCTGATAAAATCTGCACTTGCCCTTTTTCCCAAAAGTAATTCTAATGAGCCAATAAGAATTGATTTCCCTGCCCCAGTTTCTCCTGTAAAAATATTTAATTTTTCCGTAAAATCAATAATAGCATGTTCTATTAAAGCAAAGTTCCATACTGTTAATGTTTTTAACATAAAAATTCCTCTACCAATACCAATTAAGATTAAACCTTGCGTAACATTTCCAATCTATTGACCACTTCATCTATAGAAGCATCAGGGCTAACCACCACCAATATGGTATCATTTCCAGCTACCGTTCCCAAAATTTCTTCCCAACCTTCAAAATCCATCGTCGCAGCAACGATATTCGCAGCTCCGGGCAATGTCCTTACGACAACGATATTTTGACTGCTCTTAACGGACAAGACACTGTCTCTAAAAATATGCCTCATATTATTTTTTGAATACAAGAGGTCTCTGTCGATAGGACTAGCATAGCGATAGCGATTATCTGCTGTAGGTAACTTAATCAATTTCATCTCTTTTATGTCACGCGAAACGGTTGCTTGCGTCACATAAATTTGGTGGTTGCGCAATGCCTCCGTCAATTCTTCTTGCGTTTCAATGACATTATTCTTGATAATATCTCTGATTTTTTCATGACGAAATGATTTCATAGTCTTCACCTTTTGTCCCGAATAGGAATAATTTTCCAGCAGTGCATCGGACAATCCCTTTCTTTTATTATTGGTATCTCTATGTAATTAATATGGTATTCTTAATATAGTATTCATTTTCATTATAATTATACACTTTTACTCTTAAATTATACCATATTTCTTGTAAATAGTTACAAAAATATCAAAATAATAAAAATAATGGAATAGATAAAAACTACACTATAGATGATATAAAAGATAATAAAACACTTATTTTTGTTTTTCTATCCAACACAAACTAGGTGCTTGCGGATGATTAACTAACTTATACCACCCTACTGTAAAACGTCGCTTATCTAGTTTCTTTGCATAAGCATACAATTCATTTTCTTCTTCTAACCCAGCTGGATGTCCGCTATAAACGGCCAGCGATATATGCCCTTGCACTTGTAAATGTTCCAAAAAACTCTTTAAGGTCGGCAAAGTAACCTCAGCCGTAGTTGTTAAAGCGTGATTCCCTTTCGGCAAATAACCCAAATTAAAGACAACAATATCAATTTTATCTGCAATATATTGGGCAAAATTTTGATGTGAATCACAGATATAAGTGATGCGGTCAGAATATTCTCGTGTCAATTCTTTAGTATTCTCTATTGCCACTTCTTGAATATCAAAAGCATATATATGGGCATCACTTGCCATATTTTGTGCTAAAAAGAATGTGTCATTCCCATTTCCACAAGTAGCATCGACGATAGTTTTAGCCTGTGATAAAACCGCTTTTAACAGCGCCTTATTTAATTGCAAAGAATTGCTCATCCACTGCATAATGTTCCCCTAATTTATCAATAATTTTTTGACTAACACTTGATAATAATTTCTGTCGGTAAATCGCACTATTTGAGCACTAAAAGGAGCTTTTTTAATATAAATGACGTCTTCCGCCTTAACTGAATAATTGACGGCCCCATCTAGCGTGAGAAAATTTTCATGCAGAGTATCTTTAATGCGAATTAAAACTTCCTCCGTACCATTTATCACAATAGGACGCACATAAAAGGTGTGCGGACATATGGGAGTCAACAAAATGACCTGAGCCTCTGGATTAACTATCGGCCCACCAGCTGACAGAGAATAGGCCGTAGAACCTGTCGGCGAGGCGACGATGAGACCATCAGCACGATAATCGGCAATTTTATAGGAATTTAATTTTAATTCCAGTCCAACCATGTTTAAATTATTAGCCTTAACGACGACATCATTAAGAGCGTAACCAAGCAATTTTCGCATACCCTGTTGTTTGATATAAGCAGCTAACATAAGGCGATGTTCAATGACATACTGTCCAGAAATAATATTGCCAAGACGTTCCTCTAATTCATTGATTTCGATATCCGTTAAAAAACCCAAAGTACCCAAATTAACGCCACAGACAGGTATGCCGTGCGGCGCTAATTCTCGCGAAATGCCAAGCAAAGTACCATCACCGCCAATACTGATAGCCAAGTCTAAACTTTCTTGTAAATTTTCTATATTGGAAAATTGAAATGGTTTACCGCCATATTCGCTGGCTAAATGTGGCGGTAAAAATATCTCCACTTTTCTTTTTTGAAAATAAGAAACCATCTTGGCCAGTATATTTACACTGTCTTTCTTTCCTTCATTGGGGAAAATACCTATTTTCATTTTGCACTCCCTTATCGTATCGCCATGCTTATGAAATTATTGGGTCAAGCTAAAGCAGTATGGGCTGCCAGAACAAGCTCATCTATCTGCAGAGGAATTGTCGCTTCTCGCTTCATTCCTAAAAAAAGCAAATATTCTATATTTCCCTCAGGGCCTTTTACTGGTGAGTAATCGAGCCCCAAAATTCCGTAACCGCACTCCACAGCGAAAGCACAAAGGCACTTGATAACCTGTTTATGCACTTTGGCATCGCGCACTACTCCGCGTTTACTAAGATATTCCTTACCAGCTTCAAATTGCGGTTTAATGAGTGCAACGATATACCCTGTCGGTTTTAATAGAGGTCTAATAACCGGCAAAACTTTACCAAGAGAGATAAACGCTACATCTATTGTGATAAAGTCAACTTGTTCTCCCAAATCTGTAACTGTCACATAACGGATATTGGTGCGCTCCATATTTACTACGCGCTTGTCCTGTCGCAACTTTTCTGCCAGCTGCGAATGACCGACATCAACGGCAAACATCTTTTTCGCCCCGTTTTGCAAGGAACAATCAGTAAATCCGCCAGTGGAAGCTCCAATATCAAGACCAACTTTGCCATGTAAATCTAACGGGAATACTTCTAAAGCCTTCGCCAGTTTCAACCCGCCTCGGCTGACATAACCAATATTATCGCCTAAAATGCGAATTTCCGTTTCACTATCAACTAAAGTACTTGGTTTTACTATCTTTTTTCCATCAACTAAAACCAAACCGGCCTTAATTGCCACTTTTGCCCTTTCTCTGCTCGGCATTAATTGTTTAATCGTTAATAAACTATCTAATCTTTCTTTACTCATTTTTTCACTATTTATCTAATAAGCCATTTCCATTGTAGGCAATTTTTCTTATTTTATCGGCAATTTGCGGTGCTGTTAAAGCCAAATCCTCTAAAAGAGCCTCTGTTTTTCCGTGACCGACAAAACAATCTGGTATACCATAGCAGTAAATAGGCAAATGATGAGCCTGATGTCGCACCAAAGTTTCCAAAATAGCAGAACCGAAGCCACCCGCGAGGACATTCTCTTCCAAAGTGATTAGGCACCTGCTTCTCTTCACCGTTTCTAAAAGCAATTTTTCATCTAAAGGTTTGACAAATCTAGCATTTACCACACTACAATAAATACCTTCCTTTGCCAAAATTTCTGCTGCCATTTCAGCGATGCGCACCATCGAACCAATCGCCCAGATAAGGATATTGCCCCCCTGACGCAGATATTCGGCCTGCCCCAAAGGAAGTATTTCTCTTTTTTCTAGCTTCACGCCTAAAGCCTTACCCCGCGGATAACGAATAGCTACCGGTCTAGCATAAGTAAATGCGGATTGTAACATAATCTGCAATTCATCTTCATCTTTCGGAGCCAATAAAACAATATTAGGGATATTACGCAAAAATGAGTAGTCAAACACCCCATGATGCGTAGGTCCATCTTCTCCTACTAAACCACCTCGGTCTAGACACATCACCACTGGCAAATTTTGCAAACAGATGTCATGCAAAATCTGGTCGTAAGCACGTTGCGCAAAAGTGGAGTAAACTGCTACTACCGGTTTTTTTCCTTGCGTAGCTAAACCTGCAGCCATCGTAAAAGCGTGTTCTTCAGCAATACCGACATCAAAAAACCGTTTCGGATAAAGTTTGGCAAACTGTTTTAAACCAGTGCCATCTGGCATAGCTGCCGTAATGGCGACTATATCTTCATCTTCTGCTGCCAAATTTTCCAAGGTTTTGGCAAAAACAGCAGTATAAGTGGGAACATTGTCTGCACTCACCACTTTACTACCATCAGCAATGTTAAATTTACCAATGCCATGGAAACAATCTGGTTTTTGCTCAGCTGGCAAATATCCCTTCCCCTTTTGCGTACAAACGTGCAAGAGAATAGGGCCTTCCATCAATTTCACTTTTTCTAAAACTTCAATCAATTGTGGCAAATCATTTCCGTCTAAAGGGCCGATATAATTTAGACCCAACTCTTCAAAAATACAGCCCTCACTGATGGCGTTTTTGAGGCTTGTTTTAATGCTTTCTGCTTTTTTATACAAGCGGTCACCAAAATGCGGAACGGCATTTAAAAGTTTGCCGACATCTTTTTTCAATTGATTGTAGCGAGGCATTGTGCGGATTGTCGCCAAATATTGTGAAATCGCCCCAACATTTTTAGCTATAGACATCTCATTGTCATTTAAAATGACCAAAATATTTTTTTGCAAAGAACCGATATTATTTAAGGCTTCAAAAGCTTCTCCACCAGTCAAAGAACCATCGCCGATAACACCTATCACTTTATAATCGTCACCGTTTAAATCGCGAGCAATCGCCATTCCTAAGGCTGCCGACAAGGATGTACTGGCATGCCCTACACCGAAGTGGTCATAAATGCTCTCACTTCTTTTAGGGAACCCAGAAATACCACCTTTTTGGCGTAAAGTAGTAAATTTTTCTTTTCTATCGGACAAAATTTTATAGGCATAAGCCTGATGCCCAACATCCCAAACAATTTTATCTTGCGGAAAATCGAAGACACGAAAAAGAGCAAGAGTCAATTCCACAACTCCCAAATTAGGAGAAAGATGTCCGCCATTTTGCGCTACAACACTGATGATATAATCTCTCAATTCTTGCCCTAATTGTGCCAAGGCACTAGGGGAAAGTGTCTTTATCTCCGCTGGTAATTTTAAATTCTGCAATATATTCACTGTAACACCTATTTTTCTCTCTTACTTAGCATACCGATAATATGCCTTAATAAAGCGGCTTTTTCGCCAAACATATCCAAAGCGCTCTGTGCTTGTCCTATCGCTTCATCAGCTAATCGCTGTGCTTCTTCTAACGATAACAGCGAGACATACGTGGACTTATGATTGCGGATATCACTACCTTGCGGTTTACCAATTTTACTTTCATCCCCCACGACATCGAGAATATCATCTGTTATCTGGAAAGCCAAGCCAAAACCAACTGCATAATCTGTAAGAGCTTGCATTTCTTTCTCACTAGCATCGCCTAAAATGGCACCCATGCGCACTGCCGCCTTAAATAAGCAACCTGTTTTGGCCGCATGTAGTTTCTTCAAAGTGGCAAAATCAATGCGCTTATTTTCTGATTGCAAGTCTAAAGCCTGTCCTCCAACCATGCCTTCAGCGCCAGCAGCCTGTGCTAGTTCGCTGATGAGAGCTACTTTTTTCGATTCGGGAATTTCTTTACTATCGCTGAGCAAAGAAAAGGCCATCGTCAAAAGGGAGTCACCAGCTAAAATAGCCATGCCTGCACCATAAACCTTATGATTAGTTAAACGCCCCCGCCGATAATCATCATTATCCATAGCTGGGAGGTCATCATGAATGAGGGAATAAGTATGAATCAATTCCAAGGCCAAGGCCGCATCGCAGTACAATTCTCCCTTCTTGCCCAAGGTATCGACTGTTGCCATCAAAAGAATGGGGCGCAAACGCTTTCCACCAGCTAAAAGACTGTAATTCATCGCTTCTGCTAAGGTCTCATTAAAGGCAGTATCAGCTTTATACACCTCAGCGAGCGATGCATTGATAAAAGCCTGTTTACTTTGCAAATCATTATTTATCATTTTTATTTTTTTCACCTTGTATATCTAATTTTTCTATAGCTCCATCCTGAATAACTTGTAACTCACAAACGCTTCTTTCTGCTTCTGAAAGTTCATTTTCGCAAAATTGCAGTAATTCCACGCCTTGTTTATACTCTTTAAGAATTTGTTTCAATGGCAAATCGCTACTTTCCAAATCTTCTATGATTGTTTCTAACCCTGTCATTGCCTGTTCAAATGTTTTTTTTGCCATGCCAATTACCTTTCTCTACTCTATTTACGGTAGCCTGCAAAAAACCGTCCCGCAGACAAATCTGTATATCATCGCCAACTCTAACAGCGGAAATGGTATTTACTGCCCGTTGCTCTGGTCCTGTCAAAATTAGGCCATAACCACGCTTAAGTACTTGCTCTGGATTTAATAATGTAAGTTTAGCTGCTAATGTCACCTGACGATGGCGGAGCAAATTTATTTTATCTCGCACAGCTTTATCTATGCATCGCCACTTCTCCTGTAAATTTACTCGTTTTTCCAATATTTGCTTTTGAATATTACTTGCAGTCAATTTTTCCTTACAATTTTGCAACTTAATTTGCCGCTGCCTCAACTGTTGCTTAATACTTAAACGTAAAAGTTGTTTTTTCGCTGCTACTTGCTGTAAAAGTTCTTGCCTAGAGGGAACACATAATTCCGCTGCTTGGGAAGGTGTCGCAGCTCTCCTATCACTGACATAATCCGTCAAAGTATAATCCGTTTCATGCCCTACAGCAGAAACTACTGGTATTTTAGAAGCGAACACGGCACGCACGACACGTTCATCGTTAAAAGACCATAAATCTTCCAAAGAACCACCACCACGCCCGAGAATAATCACTTCGCATAGCTTAGGGTTTTCATTGAAATACTGAAGAGCCTGCACTATTTGAGGTGCCGAATTGCTCCCTTGTACATCAACTGGATATAATAGCAACTGCACATGGGGATTTCTCAGAGAAGACACGTGAAAAATATCGTGCAAAACTGCACCCGTGCGCGAAGTTATGATGCCAATTCTCCGCGGATATAAGGGCAGAGCTTTTTTATACCGCGCGTCAAAGAGACCTTCCTCTGTAAAACTCTTTTTTAGCTTCTCATAATAGAGAGAAAGAGCCCCCTGTCCATCGGGAATTGCCTGCGTGATATATAATTGGTATGTTCCCCCCTTGGGGTAGACATTGACGGAACCAGTAGCGATAATTTTTTGTCCATTTTGCAAATCTAAATGAATATGGTACATAGCAGAGCGAAAAATCACTGCCTTTAATGTAGTATCTTCATCTTTTAATGTCAAATAACAATGACCGGAGCTATGTCTCTTAAAATTAGATATTTCTCCTCGAACCATTATTTTTTGCAAAAAATTATCAGTTGTCAATTTATTTTTTATATATGTATTGATGTCTGTGACGCTGTAAGCTTCCATATCGCAACCCTTTTCATACAAAAAAACCGAGCGGCATCGCTCGGTTTTTAATTATCTCTCACTATTGAGCCCAAAATGCCATTAACAAATCGTCCTGAATCATCTGTGCTAAACTTTTTTGCTAATTCTACTGCTTCATTAATAACGATATTTGGCGTCAAATGTTCTTTGCTATATTTCATTTCATAAACTGCCATGCGCAAGATATTCCTATCAATAGCCGGCATACGCTCTAAACGCCACTCCTTCGACTTAGCACCAATCAACTGGTCAATTTCTTCCCTGTTAGCCACTGTTCCATGCACCATATCTTGTACATATTCCAAATCATCGGTAGACAATTTGGGACTAATCTTCTCGTGCTCATCCCGCGCTGCTAGCACATCTTCTAACAACTTATTCATATCTTCTACCGAATTAAAATCCAACTGAAACAATGCCTGCAACACAACATGGCGTGCCTGTCTACGACTCATAAACTTGTTTTCTTCCCTTCTTTAGTGCCGGAAAATATCTGGGATAAAACGCTCTATTTTATCCAAAACAATTCCTGCCAAGTCTGCTAAATTTTCATCGTCATCTAACTTCATACCGACGTAAAGTCCCCCTAAAGAAAGGCAGATGACAAAAACCGTTCTAAAAAAGCCAAAACAGAGAATAGAAATACCAATGACAAAGCCAGCCAAGATGCCGATAGTACGCCAGCGATATTTTGTTAATAGCATTTTAACAAATTGTCTATAAGAAAATTCTTCCATAGATTACCTCTGTCTTCCTAAACGACACGCTTTCTATTTTCATTTTTACTGACTGCATCTACGACAATGTCCACATTGATTTTTTTAATTCCCATGAATTTATCTAAATCATGTGTAATCTTTTCTCGCAATTCATCAGCAATGCCAACTACATTGTAATCTTTGCGCATCTCTGCCTTGATAGAAAGGTCTGTGAACTCTTCTTCACTCTTTTTATCTTGCATAAATTTTATTTTTATCTGGGTGTTAGAAATACCGGGTTCTTGCTCACAAATGCGCTGCACAAAATCTAAAACAGCTGTCTTTGCTATTTTTACGCTACCTTTTTCTCCCTGAACGATAATGCCTTCGCTTCCCATATTGCGTTCTCTCTTGCTAGAAAATACCGAAAACAAAAGTTCTATACTGATGAGGAAGAATATTCCAGCACCAAAAATCGTCTCTGGGCGGTGAAGAAGATAAAGAATATTGTTCTCTATAAAATCAAAAGGTACCACACCAAAACAAAGAACTATTAACCCTAAAGCCAGCAAAGCCAAAAACAGCGTATAAAAGAATAAAATCAGCCTATTGAGTATACTCATGTAAAGAACTGTTACAAAAAATCGCAAAACCGCCCCCAAAGAGCGGTCTTTACGATTGTCTTTTTTCATCATATTCTTAGAGCCTAGCTCATAAGCGGTCTAATACTCAAAAAGGTTTTGTAACTTTTCCCCTTTGTTAAATTGACCGGCCACACTCATTAACGAACTCTAACGATTTCTTCTTCCTCTTCTTCTTCTGGAGGGAAGCCTACCCCCTGTACATGTACATTGACTTCCACAGCAGAGAGACCTGTCATATTTTCAATGGCTCTCTTGACATTTTCCTGTACGGCAAGAGCTATATCAGGGATACGAACTCCATATTTAACAATCAAATACAAGTCGATAGCAGCTTCCTTTTCGCCAACTTCGACACGCACACCTTTAGATAAGTTTTTGCGTCCCAATTTTTCAGCAATTCCGCCTACTAAACCACCGCTCATACCGACGATACCGTCGACGTTGGTAGCAGCTAAACCAGCGATAATGCTGACCACTTCATCGGCAATACGAATGGAGCCTAATTCATTGACCTTAGCTTTCTTTTCTGCATTCTTTTTATCTGCTAAATTATCCATGCTATCACTCCTCACTTAAATATATTTTCATTATAACAAAGTTTCTTCTATTATACAAATAACAAGTTACTTTCTCGCTTCGATTTCATGCATAGCCTTTTCAATAAATAATTCGCGCGCTTCCACAGCAACAGCTTTTTCTCCGTGTTTACGAACAGAAACAGTATTGTCCGCCATTTCCTTATCACCGACAACTAGGATATAAGGTGCCTTTTTCACTTGCCATTCTCTCATGCGATAACCGATTTTTTCATTTCTGTTATCGACACTTACGCGCATACCGCGATTCTGCATTTCTTTTTGGAGTGCAAAGGCATAAGCGTCGTTGTCTTGCGTAACTGGCAATATAGCAACCTGTACAGGAGCTAACCAAAGCGGGAAAACACCAGCATAATGTTCAATCAAGATACCGATGAATCTTTCGATACTACCATAAACTACGCGGTGTACCATAACTGGACGGTGCTTTTGTCCATCTTCACCCGTATAGGTCAAATCAAATTTTTCTGGCATGAGCATATCCAACTGAATGGTACCGCACTGCCAAGTACGGCCGAGCGAGTCTGTCAAATGGAAGTCAATTTTGGGACCATAGAAGGCACCATCGCCTTCATTGATGACATAATCTAAACCGCGATGTTCGAGAGCTTTCTTTAAAGCATCAGTAGCCTGTTCCCAAATTTCATCTGAACCCATTGAATCATCTGGACGCGTGCTCAATTCGGCATGATATTTCAAACCAAAAGTGTTATAGACTTCGTCAAACAACGTGATAACAGACTGAATTTCTCCTTCTATCTGCTCTGGCAACATGAAAATGTGCGCATCATCCTGCGTAAAATTGCGAACGCGGAACAAACCGTGCAAAGCACCAGAAAGTTCATGACGATGAACGGAACCAAGTTCCCCTAAACGCATTGGTAATTCACGATAACTGTGCGGTTCATTCTTGTAAACCAACATTCCACCAGGACAATTCATCGGTTTAATAGCATAATCTTCATCATCAACTTTGGTGAAATACATATTTTCTTTATAATGTGCCCAATGACCTGATTGTTCCCAAAGCTTGCGATTTAAAATCATTGGCGTCTTAATTTCAGAATAACCATATCTCTTATGCACAGAACGCCAGTAATCGATGAGTACATTTCTAATAATCATGCCATTCGGATGGAAGAACGGAATGCCGGGTGCTTCTTCATGAAAACTGAATAAATCTAATTCTTTGCCCAATTTACGATGGTCACGTTTAGCAGCTTCTTCTAAGAGGTGCAAATATGCCTCTAAGTCTGCCTTCTTTAAAAAGGCCGTTCCGTAAATGCGCTGTAACATTTTATTTT
Source organism: Pectinatus sp. (assembly GCA_020025135.1). Taxonomy (GTDB): domain Bacteria; phylum Bacillota; class Negativicutes; order Selenomonadales; family Selenomonadaceae; genus JAHHSQ01. The sequence goes on along the minus strand of JAHHSQ010000001.1, from coordinate 111,642 downwards.
CCGCATTTCCACGCCAATAAGCACCAGTCACATTTTGTAACTTAATCGCTTTTACCTTACCAGTAGATGGCAAATGAGGCCCAGCACAGAGGTCGACAAAGTCGCCCTGCGTGTAGAGAGTAATCTTTTCGTCTTTCGGCAAATCGCGAATTAACTCTTCCTTATAGAGTTCACCTTTGTCAGCAAACATCTTCAAGGCTTCTTCCCTAGAAACTTCACTTCTTACTACAGGAAGATTTTCTTTGACAATTTTTTCCATTTCTTTCTGGATAGCATCTAGGTCTTTTTGACTGAGTTGTTTATCCATATCGATATCGTAATAAAAACCATTGTCGATAGCCGGCCCAATTGCTAGATGAACATTCTTATCGCCATAAAGGTGCTTTAAAGCCTGTGCTAAAATATGGGAAGCTGTATGACGCAGGGTCTTTCGGCCACCTTCATCTTCAAATGTCAAAAATTCCACTTTGGCATCTTTGTCCAGTGGTGTCAATAAATCAGATGTCACTCCATCTATATTCACAGCTAAGACATTTTTAGCTAAACTATTGCTCAAACTCTTGGCAAAATCTAAGGCCGTTGTACCCGCTTCTATAGCTTTCGTATTACCATCTTTCAATGTTATCGTAATCATTTTTTAACCCCCTTAATAAATAAAAAAATCCCTGTATGAAGATATATATCTATCATACAGGGACGACAATTAACCGCGTTTCCACCCTGTTTGGCCACATTTTCTATGACCCAACTCTATTTTTTAACGCCAAATAGCGGTACAGTTTCCTCTGTACAACTCCAAAGTGGTAACTTTATATCGCATCTTAGAAAAATCGCACCATTATTTTTTCCTCTCTGCAAAGTGCCATATAAAATCATATCTTCTTCCTAGTTTTTAACTGTTATTTTAATGCTTTATATTTTAACACCTTTAAAAGGTATTTGCAACTATATCATCTTATTTTTTATCAGATATTCGGCAATTTGTAAGGCATTCAAAGCTGCTCCCTTGCGAATTTGGTCTCCCACCGTCCATAAATTCATTCCATATGGAACAGTATTATCTTCGCGTATTCTGCCCACATAAATATCGTCTTTATCTGATGTGTAAATCGGCATCGGATAATTCATATGCTCGGGGTCATCCTGTACGATAACGCCAGGGAATCTTCCCAAGAGCTGTCTAGCTACTGGCACGGCAATCCCCTTATCGCAAAACTCAATATTAATCGACTCAGAATGACTGCGATAAACAGGAACACGAACCGTAGTAGCTGTGACGCGAATTTCATCATCATGCAAAATTTTTTGCGTTTCATAAACCATCTTCATTTCCTCTTTGGTATAGAGGTTATCCTGAAAGGCATCAATGTGCGGTATCAGGTTAAAGGCAATTGGATAATGCTTATCTAAAGACTGACACGGCAATATTTTCGCTTCCACTTTATCGCCTTGCAGCTCAGCTTTAGTTTGATAAGTCAATTCCTCCATAGCTTCGCGACCTGCTCCAGACACAGCCTGATAGGTGGAAACTACCACTCGTTTTATCTTCGCATAGTCATAAAGCGGCTTTAATGCCATCAACATGATAATGGTCGAACAATTAGGGTTAGCAATAATGCCTTGATGTTTTTTTATGTCCTGCGGGTTGACTTCTGGAACTACTAACGGCACCTTGGGGTCTAAGCGAAAAGCGCTAGAATTGTCAATGACAATAGCTCCCGCTGCTACTGCCACCGGTGCAAATACTTTACTTATCGAACCACCTGCAAAGAGAGCAATATCTACATCGTGAAAAGCAGCTTCATTTGCTTCTTCCACAGTATATTCTTTACCCATAAAGGCAATTTTCTTGCCTGCCGAACGCTTTGATGCCAAGAGCTTTAAATTTTTAAAAGGAAAATTTCTCTCTTCAATCAAACGTAAAAATTCTTGGCCAACGGCACCAGTAGCCCCTAAGATTGCTATATTATACAAAAGCTTCACCTCATCAAATACTCTTGCTTTATTGCTTAAAGTATCTTATCTAAATTTTCTACTAAACCTACTAAATTTCTCACTTTTTTGCAAGCTAAAACTACACCTGGCATAAAAGATACTCTGTCGATACTGTCATGTCTAATGCTCAAAGTTTGTCCTAACCCACCAAAGATGACTTCCTGATGCGCTACATATCCTGGCAAACGCACGCTGTGAATGGGAATACCATTCAATTCTGCGCCTCTCGCACCCGATAAGGTTTCTTTGCTATCGGGGTGTCCTTGTCGCATCGGTTTGCGTACTTCACTTATCATTTCTGCCGTCGTAATAGCTGTTCCCGATGGAGCATCTAATTTTTTATCATGATGCATTTCGATGATTTCTACATTGGGCATATACTGGGCGATTTTCTTACAAGCCATCATCAATAACACTGCTCCAATGGCAAAATTAGCCGCTAAAAAGGCTGGTGTCTTGGTAGAAAGGGCTTTATCATGTATTAATTTTTTGTTGTCCGCGGTCAATCCTGTCGTGCCAATAACTGGACTAACTCCACAATCTAGAGCAGTCATAACATTAGAAAAGACACTACTAGGCGTGGTAAAATCAACCATTACATCTGGTTTTGTCCTTTCCAAAAGAGCCTTCAGGTCGCATTCCGTCACAATGCCACTTTTCCCCTTACCAATTAATTCACCGGTATCCAAACCAGCACGTAAACCGGCTGCCCCGACTAATTCCAGTTCTGCATCATCCGCTATCGCTTGCAAAACTGCTCTACCCATTCTACCGGCTGCTCCAGCGACTACTATTTTTATCATTTTGTCAAAACCTCCAACAAAAATATTTTTACGTTAAATCAAGAAACACGTTTTCTATTATAATACCAAATACCGCCATAAACAATTACGGATAACCCGACAATCACTATCAGGCGAGTCATATTTTCCTTATAATTAAAGGCATCATAACCGACGAATACTTCTACAACCGTAGAAGGCAACTTACCGATGAAACTCGCCAAGCAATAATCTCGCAACCCAATTTTACTTAAAGCGCCAAAAGCCGTCAAAGCGCCAGAGGGAAAATACGGTAAGGAGCGCAAGATAACCATCATTTGAAAACCATTTTTCCCACTAAACTCATCTAATTTTTTTAGATACTTACTGTGGGCAATCAATTTTTCTGCCGAAGAGCGCAAAATAGTGCGCATAAGGAGAAAGCCAAAGATTACACCGATGGATTCACCAATCCAACTGATTAGAACACCCCAGTACGGTCCAAAAACCAATCCATTAGCAGTGATGGCAAAAATCGATGGCAGACCGACAATATTGATTAACAGCACCAATATAAAGCCAAAGAACATGGCCCAAGCCCCAAATGAACTGATGTATTTGGCTATTTCCTGCATATTGCCACTCATAATGATTCTAAATAAGTCTTTATAAAAATGTGGCGAAATAAAATATATTCCCATCAATAGCCCTATTAGAATCAAATAGGCTAGTATTTTAACTTTTTTTTCAGACGATTTCATCATTTTTTTACTCCAATATCTTATAGGTAATGTAACTAAATCCTCCCCATCCACTCTATTTCTTAACCGAGCTATCGATGCATATCCTTTTAATTTTAACACAGAAATGTTATAATAAGGTAAAATTTAAATATAATAGAGGTGTTAAAATGGCTAATCCTGTTATGCGTATCATTAAAGAAAACAATCCATCTGCCCAACAGTATGTACAACCTGCTACTTTAAGTGGCACTATAAATAAAAGTATCGGTCTAATCGGCTTAACAATTATTTCTGCTGTTGCCGCCAATTACCTATTGGGCGATATGGCTGGTTTAGGCATCATGGCTGGTTGTGTCTGTGGTTTTATATTGGCCATGATAACTTCGTTTAAACCGACGATAGCTGAGTACACAGCACCTGGCTATGCTATCTTCGAAGGGATTGCTCTCGGTCTAATCTCTAGACAATTTGAACAGCTATATTTTGGTATTTCCCTCATTGCTGTCGGAGTGACCTTTACCATCCTAGTTTTGATGCTCTTCCTTTGGAAAACTGGCATCATTTCAGTTACAGATAAATTACGTTCAGCCATTATCAGTATGACTTTTGCCGTCGTCATCTTTTATCTAATTGGCTTTGTCGTATCGTGGTTTGGCATCAACTTAATCCCCAGCAGTGGCATCATCGGACTGGGCGTATCCCTGATTATTTGTGGTATTGCTTCCATGAACCTCCTACTAGATTTTGACAATATTGAACAATGTGTCAACAACGGAGCACCTAAATACTACGAATATTTCTGTGCCTTTGGTCTCTTGGTCACCTTGGTATGGCTCTATGTGGAAATTCTCCGCTTAGTTAGTATTATAATGTCCATGATGAACAATCGTTAATTCCATTAATCATAGAAAAGGCAAAAACTGCTGTTATAAACAGCAGTTTTTTTATTTTGTCAATTTATGTCCATTCAAAAAAGCTGCTGCACTCATGCGCTTTTTATTTTCTAATTGTAATTCTAAAATTGACAACAATCCTTCTCCGGTACCAACAACAATACCATTTTTATCGGCCCGAACAATTTGACCTGGTTCGCCTCTTCCTTCCAAAACTCTAGTTCTAAAGAAACGCACCTTTTTCCCCTGCAAAATTCCCCGTGCTACTGGCCAAGAATTGAGTCCGCGCACTAGATTGTGAATGTCATTAGCTTTGGCTTGCCAATCGATTTCACAATCCTGTTCGTGAAGCATTTTAGCATAAGTGGAGTCACCTTCTTGCTTTTGACGTGGGGCTTCCCCCTTCATAATGGCAAGAACAGTTTTCTGTAAAAGATTAGCGCCCTGTTTAGCCAAAATATCGTGCAATTCAGCTGTTGTCATCTCCGGTGTGATAGGAACTTCCGTTTTAAATATCATATCTCCTGTATCTAATCCAGCATCCATATACATAGTGGTAACTCCCGTCACCTTATCGCCAGAAATGATTGACCAATGAATTGGGGCAGCGCCTCGCCAACGCGGTAATAAGGAAGCATGCACATTCACACAACCCAATGGCGGTATATCCAAAACGGCGGTCGACAAAATCTGACCGAAAGCAACAACCACAATTAAATCGGGGTGAAAACGGCGCACATACTCTACTGCTTCTGTATTTTTAATTTTTTCCGGCTGATACACTGGTAATCCATGTGAGGTAGCGTATTCTTTGACTGGAGAAAAAGTAACCTTTTGACCACGGCCGCGTTTTCTGTCCGGTTGCGTTACAACAAGCACGACATCGGTAATTTCATTTAATTTTTCTAAACAAGGCACAGCAAATTCTGGTGTACCCATAAATACGACGCGTAATTTTTTAGACATTAGTACGTACTTCCTCTGCTTTATCAATAAATAAAATACCTTCTAAATGGTCTATTTCATGTTGTAAGCAAGTGGCTAATAAATTTCCATTTGCAATAATGCGATTGCGTTTGCCACGGCGATTGAGATAGTGTACATAGACCTTTTGTGCTCGCTTTACGCGACCGCTAGTACCTGGCACACTAAGACATCCCTCCGTGTTTTCCATTTCTCCCTCACTGCGCACAATTTCTGGATTTATCAATTCCAAAAGTCCCTCTCCGGTATCAATGACGACAATGCGCTTATTTACACCTACCTGTGGAGCAGCTAGCCCCACTCCATCTGCTTTATACATCGTTTCTGCCATATCATCTAACAAATGTCTAATTGTTCCATCTATGCGTTCTACTGGCAATGCTTTTTGGCGCAAAGAAGTATCGCCAACTTTTTTTATCTCTAAAATTGCCATCTCTTATCATTCCTTTCTTATCTACAAACTATTATATTATAACAAATGACAAACCACTCTGCAATTCACTCAATGGCAATAAAGCCCATACACAGTGAATTCTTCTCCCATCCATTACACAAAAATATAAGGGGGAGGTTCTTTTCCCTCCCCCTTACCAGCAGCACTAGCTGATAATTAATTCTTTTCGAATGAAATAACCGCTTTAGCTATGGTCATATCTAAAATGGATTAACATTGATACTAATACCATCTTCTATGTGTAATTTATGTCGCTTTAAAAAATCCTGTAACGGCCTCATGTCCTTTCCCTTCAACAGAATAACAAAGCGATAAATATCGTTTAATTTGGCGATAATTGCCGGCGCAGGACCAAGTAGTTGGTAGTCATTGTTAGAAGTAAATTCCGCGTTAAACAACTGTTTTATTTCCTTTGCCCGTTTATAGGCAATTTCCTCTTCTTTATTTTGTACCATGAGTTGAATTAATTGCGCAAAAGGAGGATAAAAATTTTCCTTTCGTAAGGGCAACTCCGCCTCGTAAAAACCACTATAATCCTGTTTGATGCCGTATTGGACGGCATAATGTTGCGGATTGTAACTTTGAATAATAACTTCTCCTTGCTTTACTCCCCTACCCGCTCGCCCTGCCGTCTGAGTTATTAGAGCAAAACAACGTTCTGGGGAGCGAAAATTAGGTAAATGCAAGACAGAATCGGCACTAATTATGCCAACTGCTGTAACATTGGGAATGTCGTGTCCTTTTGCCACCATCTGCGTGCCCAATAATATATCGTATTTTCTATCACGAAAGGCATGTAATATATCGATGTGCGCCATCTTACGCTTCGTCGTATCTCTATCTAGCCTAATAACGCGCGCGTCCGGATAGAGCTCCTCTAATTCTTGTTCCAACTTTTCCGTGCCAGAGCCAAAGAATTTAATCATCTTACTTGAGCATTTTGGACATTGTTTAGGTACTGGTTGAGTGATATCACAACGGTGACAAGCCAAATACTGCTCGCGATGGTATACCATCGGTAAATCACATTTGGGACAATGTATCACCTCGCCACAAGACCGACACATCACAAAAGTAGCATAGCCACGCCGATTGAGCATGATGATGCTTTGCTCCTTCCTAGCCAGAGTTTCCTGCAAAAGCTTTTGTAGAGAACGAGAAAGAATTTTTCTATTACCAAAATGTAGCTCTTCTCGCATATCTACTGGCACTATATGGGGCATTGGTTTTTTATCGATGCGATTTTTCATTTCTAAAAGAACATATTTACCAGTTTGAGCTAGATAATAGCTCTCTAAAGAAGGTGTCGCACTACCTAAAATCAATACTCCTTTATACAAACTGGTCATGTAATTAGCAATATCACGCGTATGATAGCGCGGTGCTTCATCCTGTTTATAAGAGGCATCGTGTTCTTCCTGTATCTCCTAACGGAGTTATTATTCACCCACTGGCGCTACTCAGCGAGCAGTTCTCCTATGAACTTCTTGCACTTTCGCGCAAGCACAGACTATATCTTATCCTTCAGCTTTACCTGCTAAGGCCTCATCTACTTCCGCGGCCAATCGCTTACCGCGTACTCCCCTCGGGAGGGATAGTCGTTGAACCTTCTCCTCTTCAGAGTTTCGCTGCTGATTGCCCAATCTCTGGCCATTTTTTGCCTTCACGCTTGCCTTTATTTCAAAGCTTCGTTGTGGCTGCAAGAGCTCTAAGGGGTTTCCAGCAATTCAGATGCTGTCCTGTACGGATTTCTTTCAGTCCGTATCTACATATATATTTCTATATATGCTGACTATTTGTTCATCTTACTCATGACTAAAGTCACGAGTATGTGACTCATTTTTAATCAATAATAATCAAGCCTAAATCTATAAACGGTGAAAAGAGAGCTGAACGCGCTCCAATGACGACATGCGCCTCACCAGAACGAATACGCTCAAAAGTATCACTGCGTTCATTGATGGTCAATTTACTGTGTATAACCACCACTCGGTCCCCAAAATACTTTTTAAAACTAGTCACCAATTGACCTGTCAACACAATTTCTGGCACCATTAACAGCACTTGTTTGCCCATCTTTTCTGCTGTTTTGGCTGCTTCGATATAGACTAAAGTTTTTCCACTACCAGTGACACCATGTAGTAAAAACCGCATCTCCTGACTAGTTGTCAAGGCCGGTTTTATTTTAGCTAGAGCTTGCTGTTGTTCATCTGTTAAAGTAAAGGAAGCTCTTTCTCCTTCTTGCCATTGACGATAGCTGTCGCGAAACACCTGTTTAAAGCTATATTCTAACAACTTGCTTTCTGCCAATTTATTGAGAATATCCTTGTTGATGCCCAAATTCTGCAAATCTTTCACGGCCATTTTTTGTTCTGGCTGTTTACCTAAAATTTGCAAGGCTTCTACCTGCTTTTTCTTTCGTTTCATCGTCTGAAGCAAAGTTTCCGAAATGGGAATAGTCAAATTGACGTACTCGTCATATTGTTTTTTTCGCTTTATTTTATATCCATGTTCAATCTGTTTTATTTGGGACAGTTATTTTAAAACGCTGTCCCAAAGGGTTCACAAAAAGGCGCTACCCTCTTTGCAGTTTTCTTAGAAACTTCTTTGGCTTTCGCCAAAGCATAGACTATCTCTTCTCCCTCGCCATCACGCGTTAGGGCGAAACCACTTCGATTGCCCATCACTTGCAACCTACTTCCCTCACGAGGAATAGTCGTTGAACGTTCTCCACTTTGGAGCTTCGCTGCTGATTGACGATTTTTTTCTGTTTAGGTTTTAACCATGCAGTATCTGATTGGTTTTTTCTGCTTTCGCCGCCTTCACATCCATGTTTCCACATCCTGTTGTAGTCCTATCAGCTTTACGTCTTTCCAGCAATTCAATTTCTTTGTCCGATAGCGAAACTATCGCTCACACTAATTTCTCAATGTGTTTACTAGATGAATAAGCAACTCAACGAGTTTTCATCAAAATTAATAAATCAATTTTTTTCGCAACATCTGGGCTATACATCTATCTAAATCAGGCACGCTTTCTCCCAGTTTTTTCTTTAAATCTCTTAACAATAACCCTGGCGATTGCCATAAACAATCCTGTATTTGTCTTTCAAACGGTTTGTCGCTCTTTTCTGTCGCCGCGTAATAGTAATCCCGCATCTGCAAACTATTCTTGCCTGGAATAAAAAGTCGCATCGCTTCTGCCGGAGTGCAAAGATAATAAGTACTGATGAAGCGACTTATCTGCATCGTCTGCGGCGAGAAATACGGCTTAATATCTAAACAATCTATCACCGTTTTCAGCTCGTATTCCGTCTCTGGTAAAGTCTCAACTTCGTGTATTGTCAAAATAAATCCTTCCGTCAACCTACGCCCAAAAGGGACAATAACGCGACAGCCAGCCGTTAAAAAAGACAATTTTTCTGGCACAAGGTAAGTATAACTAGCTTGTAATTTTTTTATGGGAATATTTCTCGAGGCTTGAAATGCCCGTTCATGTGGATTCGCTACATCCACACGGTTCTCCGATGAACTCCTCAAGGTTTCCCCTGAGTATAGACTATCTCTTCTCCGTTGAATAATATCAGACGGCAAAACCACTTCGATTGCCCATTACTTGCAATCTACTTCCCGCACGAGGAATAGTCGTTGAGCTTTCTCCTCTTCGGAGCTTAGTTGCTGATTGCCGATTTTATAACATTTAGGCTTTAACCATATGTCATCTGCTGAATTTTTTCTGCTTTCGCCACATTCACGCCTGCTTTTTTTCAAAAATTACGTTGTAGTTTCACCAGCTTTACGGTATCCCAGCAATTCAATTTCTCATTTTAAATATCGCCAATACAGGTTTCCCTATATGTTTACAAATTCCCTGTAAATGAATTTCATAAAAATATCTGCGATAAAAATAGCTCTTCCTCTTTTCTCATTTTCTTATAGCAAAATGCACCAATGGCACAATACCAATATAAAATAGTAAAACACCTCTGGGAGAGGCATTTATAAAGTATTTTGGGGGCTTTCTTTACTTTAACTTATTAATAGTCTAGATTATCACTGCCATCACTGTCAATCTATGCTTTTATATCCAGACAAATAAAAAATGCCACCCTATAAAGAGGGTGGCGCTAGCCCTAATATCGACTAATAATTATTTCAATCCTGCTTCTTTTCTCAATATTTCTGCCTTATCAGTTTTTTCCCAAGGCAAATCAATATCTGTACGTCCGAAATGGCCATATGCTGCCGTTTGGGCATAAATTGGTCTTCTCAAGTTCAACATTTTGATAATGCCAGCAGGGTGCAAATCAAAGTGTTTTTCAATCAACGGAATAATATCAGCTTCTGGAATTTTATTGGTGCCAAAGGTTTCCACTCTGATTGATACTGGAGTAGCTACGCCAATCGCATAAGCCAACTGAATTTCGCATTTATCGGCCAAGCCTGCTGCCACGATATTTTTAGCTACATAGCGAGCTGCATAGGCTGCCGAACGGTCTACCTTTGTGGGGTCTTTACCAGAGAAAGCACCACCGCCATGTCTAGCCATGCCACCATAGGTATCGACAATGATTTTTCTTCCTGTCAAACCACAATCGCCTTGCGGGCCACCGATGACAAATTTACCTGTCGGGTTGATATAGTATTTTGTCTCATCATTTAACATATCTTGCGGAATAATCGGAGCAATGACATGTTTTTTAATATCGGCCTTAATTTGTTCCAAGGAAACCTCTGGAGCATGTTGAGAGGAAACGACAATCGTATCGATATAAACAGGTTTGCCATCTTGATAAGCGACAGTTACTTGTGTCTTTCCATCTGGACGAAGATACGGCAAAGTTCCATTCTTTCTCACTTCCGTCAAACGACGTGCCAAACGATGTGCCATCGCAATCGGGAATGGCATATATTCTGGAGTTTCATTGCTAGCGTAGCCAAACATCATACCTTGGTCACCAGCGCCAATAGAATCTGTACTAACAGTATCTCCTTCTTTAGCCTCTAGAGATTTATCTACCCCCAAAGCGATGTCTGGGGATTGTTCATCGATAGAAACTAATACGCCACAAGTAGAAGCATCAAAGCCATACTTTGCTCTCGTATAGCCAATTTCTCTAATTCTATCACGCACTAATTTAGGAATATCTACATAGCAAGTGGTAGAAATTTCCCCTGCCACATGTACTTGTCCAGTAGTGATAAGGGTTTCACAAGCGACACGTCCTTGTGGGTCTTTTTCTAAAATAGCATCCAAAATTGTGTCAGAAATTTGGTCAGCAATCTTGTCTGGATGTCCTTCTGTAACAGATTCAGAAGTAAAGAGAGCTATATTATCTTTTTTCATTTTGATACCCTCCTTTGTTTTTTGATAAATAAAAAAGCCCTCTATGAAAGAGAGCTATATTCGCATCTCTCATCTCATAGGTATAACCTAAAGGAATTAGCACCGTTTGACAAATATCAATGGTTGCCGCAGTTTCATAGGGCCAGTCCCTCCACTGCTCTTGATGAGCTTTTTCATTTATTCAGTTCCGAAATTTATGTTAACCCACTTGCTTTTTTTTGTCAAGTAGTCAAATAGTAAATTTTTTCAACAAAAGTCAGTATATTTTAATAAAAGAACCCCAAATAAAAAAGAGATGGCCGCCTCAAGAGCTTCCATCTCCCTTTGTTCCTAAAAATCAGATTTTAGCAATTTCATCAAAAATCAAATCAGCTAACGCTTCTTTACTCATCTTAGGAATGTTCTGCACAGCCTCTGGACGAATAATTTGCACGATATTGGTATCAGAACCAAAACCTGCGCCTGGTTTAGTAACATCATTAGCCACGATAAAATCAAGATTTTTCTTCTGCAATTTTTCCTTGGCATAAGCCGTTAAATTATGCGTTTCAGCAGCAAAACCAACTAAAATTTGCTTGGTTTTTTTCTCGCCTAATTCGCGCAAAATATCGGTATTTTTAACTAAGGTCAACTGCAATTCTTCCGCATCTTTTTTAATTTTTTTATCAGATTGTACCTTGACTCGATAATCGGCTACAGCAGCAGCCATGACAACAATATCCTGCTCAGGATAATACTTTAGTACTGCTTGGCGCAACTCTTCTGCCGTCTCAATTGCTACAACCTCAACTCCATGTGGCACCGGCAAATTAGTGGGGGCAGTGACGAGCACCACCTCCGCTCCTCTCAGCTGGGCCGCCTTAGCTAAGGCATATCCCATTTTGCCACTCGAATGATTGCCGATATAACGAACTGGGTCAATTGCTTCCCTAGTTCCTCCAGCTGTGACTAAAACCTTTTTTCCCTGCAAATCAGCTTCGCGTGTTTCTTCCATATCTTGCAAAACATTTACTATATCGACTGGTTCTGGCAATCTCCCAAGCCCTTCTGCTCCACACGCTAGCCTGCCAGTAGCCGGAGTAATAATATGCCAACCTAAATCCTTTAAACGACGCAAATTTTCCTGTACAACCTTGTTTTTATACATCTGCGTATTCATCGCTGGTGCGATATAACGTGGAGTGGTATCAGGTAAAGCTACTACCGTGGTCGAAAGCATATCATCGGCAATGCCAGATGCTATTTTGCCGATGATATTAGCCGTGGCAGGAGCAATTAAAAGGCAATCTGCCTCTTGTGCTAATGCGATGTGTTTGGTTTGCAAATTAGGAATCTCCGCCCACATCGATGTACTTACTGGATTACCGGTAATTTCTTGAAATAGGCGCGGTTGTACCAGTTCTTGTGCCGAAGCAGTCATAATAGTCTTGACAATCGCCCCTTGTTTTCGCAAACGACTAGCAATTTCCACAGCTTTATACGCCGCAATTCCACCGGTAACTCCTAAAAGAACTGTTTTATTTTCTAACATTATTTTATACCGTTGTTTAATCTTTCATAAGTTATTTTATCTTCTGCGATTTCCTCTAAAGCATTACTGACATTTTTAATGGAAACGCATTTGATTTCCAATTCTGCCCCGCTCAAGATTTCCCTTGCGCGCTTGGCAGCCAATACTACCAAGGTATATTTACTATCTACTTTTTGCATCAAAATATCCATTGACGGGTCAACTATTTCCATATTCAATCACCTTTCGCTAATAAATTGTTTAAAATGGTCAAATTATTCGCCGTTTTGCAGTGTTCAGCCGTGATAATAGCTAAAATTTCTTCCACAGCAACATCTATTGTATCATTAATGACCAAATAATTATAATCTTTTCCCAAATTTATTTCGGCACTTGCTGCTTTTAAACGCTTTTGTATAACCGCTTCTTCTTCCGTCCCACGGCCGCGAATGCGCTTTTCTAATTCAACTAAAGAAGGAGGCAATAGGAAGATAAAAACTGCCCCGATATCCTTCTTCATAATGGACTGTGCGCCCTGCGTGTCAATTTCTAAAAGTACATCTTTTCCAGCTGCGAGTAAACGTTCTACTTCCTTTAATGGTGTGCCATAGTAATTGTCGTAGACTCCCGCCCATTCTAGCAATTCTCCTCGCTCTATCATGGTCTGAAACTCCGCCTTAGCAACAAATAAATATTCTCTACCGTTTTGTTCATTAGGGCGTGGTGCTCGCGTCGTTGCCGAAATAGAGTAAGCCAGATTGTGATTGATTTCTAATAATTTTTTACCGACAGTCCCCTTACCAGTTCCAGAGGGACCAGATAATACTATAATTTTACCCTTTTTCAACTTCTCAACCTCATCAATTATCTTCTAAGACGCGATTAGATATAGTTTCCGGTTGTACCGCAGACAAAATAACATGCTCGCTGTCCATGATAATGACCGCTCTCGTTCTTCGGCCATAGGTGGCATCAATAAGTTTACCATGTTCGCGGCTTTCTTGAATAATGCGTTTTATCGGAGCCGATTCTGGACTGACGATAGTGATAACCCTATTGGCAGAAACGATATTGCCAAAACCGATGTTGATTAATTTTATTTCCATATGCTTACCTCATATCATTCAATATTTTGAATTTGTTCCCTAATTTTTTCTAGTTCTACCTTTATATCTACGGCAATTTGTCCGGCTAAAGCCGAGTTTGCCTTAGAAGCGATGGTATTAGTTTCTCTATTCATCTCTTGGACAATAAAATCTAATTTCCTTCCCACACAACCACTTTCCAAAAGAGTGTGCTTAAACTGTTGCATATGACTTCTCAATCGTGTCAATTCTTCATTAAAGTCAACTTTGTCCGTCTGTTTTCCTAAAAAAATAGGCAAATGTTCACGCCAAATCGCTACTTCGACGCAGTTCACTCAGAACTTCTCATCGTTTTCTATGAGCACAGACTATATCTTCTCCCTCGGAACTATCCGTTAGGACGAAACCACTTCGGTATACTTATACCTACTTTCCTCATGAGGAATAGTCGTTGAACCTTCTCCTCTTCGGAGCTTGGCTGCTGATTACCGATTTTCCTTGTTTAGGATTTAACCATACATTATCCAACTGCTTTTTTCTGCTTTCGCCACCTTATCACACGCATTCATCTTTCAAAATCATGTTGTAGTGCAGTTAGCTTTACGGTATTCCAGCAATTCAGTTTCTTTATGGGACTTTTCAGTCGCTATATACAGGTTTCCCTATATACTTACATCTTAATAAATCAATACTTCTTGCAACAATCTATTTTCGTCTATATTTATTTCTTGTAAATATTCTTTTAACTTTTTCAAGAGATTTTCTCTATACCGTTGCACTATCTTAGGTGAATGTTTTTCTAACGCATTAACCTTTTCTTCTATCAGATGGGCGTGTTCCGCAATATCGATTGCAATATTTCTTCCCTCCACCGCTTTCATCTCTAAAAAGCCATCTAACGCTCCATCTAAAACATACAAAAAATCTCTCTCCAAATTTGGATAAGCAATCTGTTCTCGCTGATAAATATCTGGCAACTGCAAAAACTCTAATAAATCTTGCCAATTTAATGCTTTAGATGTAATTTTTTCACCAGCTTCATCAAAAGCATCCTTCAGTTCATGCAAAATTTGCAAATAATTTAAACAGCTCCCCTTATCAAGTACTTTCTGCTCATTTTGCTTCTTAATAGCTTGAAATTCCGCCCGCACGGTAATTTTTCCGCGCAACGTAATAGTTTGCAGCTTCTTTTGAGTAGCTAATTCTAAAGATTTTAGCTCCGGAGCTAAATAAATGGATAAATCCTTATAGCGATTATTTACTGCCCTAATTTCACAACTAATCTTATAATCGACAAAATCGCAATTAGCTACGCCAAAACCGGTCATACTCCGCACTTTTATCTTATCTGGTGCGCTTTTCGGCATCTTCATAACACCCTTTAAATACTTCCTTGGCAGGCCCCGTCATATAAATATGTCCATCCTCTGCCCAGGTTATCTTCAAACTGCCACCATCTAGCTGCAATTCTACTTCTGCTCCGCGTTTTACATACTTATTGAGTACAGCTGCCGTAAGAGAAGCACAAGCTCCTGTTCCACAAGCCATCGTTATGCCCGCGCCTCTTTCCCAAACTCTCATTCTCAATTTATTTTCAGAAAGCACTTGCACGAATTCAACATTTGTTTTTTGCGGGAAAAGTTGCCATTTTTCCAAAATCGGTCCCCAAGTATCGACCTGCGCTTTTTCCGCATCCGGAACAAAAATGATACAATGTGGATTGCCCATCGATACACAGGTAATTTGGAATTTTTCTCCCTCTACCTCGATATTTTCTGCCACAACTGGTTCTTTATCTATCTTAACTGGAATTTCTTTACCAGCTAAAATCGGCTCACCCATATCTACACGCACCAAAAATTCATCATCACTATCGTGCAAAATAGTCGGTTTCATGATACCAGCCTTAGTTTCTACGGTGAAAGAGCGACCGTCTACCCAGCCCTGCTGATAGACATATTTCGCAAAACAACGTATACCATTTCCACACATTTCTGCTTCTGAGCCATCAGAATTAAATATCTGCATTCTAAAATCACTTTTTTCAGAAGGCAAAACAAAAATGACTCCATCTGCCCCAATTCCCCGATGTCTGTCACACAAATACGGTACTTTTTTTATTATCTGTTCCAAAATGGCTTGATATTTGGTACCATCAATGAAAATAAAATCATTGCCACAACCGTGCCATTTAGTAAAATTAAATTTCATATTACACCCATCCTTCCTCAGATTCTACTACTATCTTTACATTATAGCATTAAATTTACTTATATACCGCCTTATTTTAATATTTGACAAATTTTTATACTTTTCATCGCCACCATTCTCACCTAACCTAGCTATATCGCCTACCCATAAAGGAGATATTTGAGATAGAAAACTTAAATCATCTTATAAATAAACACTGCCATACTTGACAAACAAGAAATAATGGCAATTTAAGGACACGGTAATTATAATATTAGTATCTGCCACGTTCGGCAAGTGTCTTGATAAGCGAGATAAGAAAGTTACTAAAATGTGTAATATACTAGACCATATCACATCAAGTATTGATAGGCACAGCAAAATAAACGATAAAATATTTCTCCTCAAAAGACGGCAGAGGATTTTGAGAAACATTAAGAAAAGAAGGTGAATATTGCTCCTCCGCCAATATAGAAATGTTTTGCCCGAACATAAAATTTTTACACTAAACTAAATTGTATGGATTTAAACAAAAATCAATATCCATAACGACATTATCTGGCAAATATTTTCTGTATCAAAGTAGCAAATAAATTATGAGTTTAGACGGTTTTTCTTTCTTTGCCTCAGCCTTAGAATTAGACAAAATTCTCACTGGTTGTCGCATCGATAAAATATTTCAACCTGACAAAAATAATATCTATTTAACAGTGCGTGGAATGAGAGAAAGTCATTTTATTCACATTTCGATAAATTCTCGTTTTCCCGCAATAAACATCGTCAACAAATTACCAGAAAATCCACCTGTTCCCCCAGCATTTTGTATGTTATTGCGCAAACAATTAGAAGGGGGCCGAATCGCCAAAATACGCCACGTCAACATGGATAGAATTATCGCCATAGACATCGATATTCTAGTTGGATTGGGGAAGATAGTCACTAAAACTCTGTATGTAGAACTAGCTGGCAAATACAGCAATGTTATTTTGACCGACGAAATGAATGTTGTCATCGAAGCTATCCGACGCTTAGGCCCTAATAATAGCCGTGTGCGCACCATTTTGCCCAACCATCTCTATGTACCGCTTCCGCAAACAGGGTTTAATATTTTAACGGAAAGTTCGCCATTCCTCAAGAGCATTCATTCTATGCCAGAACAAGAAATTTTTCAAGCTCTTCTCAAACAGGCCGCTGGATTTGGTCCTGTCTCCGTTCACACCTTGCTCTATAACGCCAATATCGCCGAAAATAATTTAATCAAAAACTTAACCGCTACTGATTGGCAGTCATTACAAACAGCTATTTCTTCCTTGCAAGAGATTTTTCATACGAAAAATTTTACTCCTTCTTTGGCAATAAATGAAAGAGGAAAAATATTGGCTGCTGCTGCCTTTCCACTGCAATATCTCACTGCAGAAAGCAAGATTATCACTTTTTCTAGCATGAGTGCCATGATTGAATATGCACAAAAATTACAACCAGTTAGTTCATCCCTCGGAGAACAATATAAAAAATTAGTCCAAAATGAACTAAAAAAATTGCGTAATAAAAAAATAAAACTGGGTGCTGAACTAAATATGACCGAAAATGCGGAAAAATACAAAATCTGGGCAGATAATCTCATGACTTATCAGTATCGCCTCCAAGACCATCTTGAAAAAGAAATTACAGTACCCAATATTTACAGTGCCAATGGTGAAGATATCACTATCTCAATGGATAAAAAATATACCATAATTCAAAACATGCAACGCTATTATCAAAAATATGACAAATTAAAACGTGCTAAAATCATGATTAAAGAGCAAATTGATATTTGCCACACCGAAATTAATTACCTTGAAAGTATCGAGAATTCTTTAAATACCTCTTCTAGCCTATCCGATTTAGAGCAAATCAAAAGCGAGTTAATTAAAGCTGGTTATCTTCGTCCACAAAAAGCAAAATATGCCGTGCCTCCTGCTGCCAAGCATTGGCAATTTACCTTACCTAATGGAACCATCCTTCTGGCTGGAAAAAATAATATTCAAAACGATAAGATTACCTTTAAACTCAGCCAACCGCACGACATTTGGCTGCACACCAAAGATATTCCCGGTTCGCACGTCATAATTCGAACTGAAAATGGCAATGTCGATGCTGAAACATTGGAGCAAGCAGCAATTTTAGCGGCTACTCTGTCTAAAGCCAGCAACTCATCAAATGTTCCCGTCGACTACACCTTGTGCAAGTTTGTCAAAAAACCTTCTGGTGCTAAACCAGGTTTTGTCAATTTTACTCATCAAAAAACGCTTTTTGTTCAACCGGATAAAGAATTACTCAAACAGTTAATCAACAATGCTTAATATATCACAAAATAAACCCTGCATCGTTAAAATAAACTGCCCACTAAGCAACAGCGGGCAGTTTTATTTTTATTTAAGATTTCATTTCCTGATAAACACTGTGTAGCTCAGATATAATATCACTGGCTAGCAAACTCTGCATACCTTGCTTAGCTGCTATATCGCCAGCCCTGCCATGCATATACACTCCCAATAACGCCGCCTGCACGGCATCATTCAATTGAGAACGAGCTCCAGCTATAATACCTGCTAAAACATCTCCAGTACCAGCTGTAGCCATTCCTGGATTACCAACTGTACTCAAGTAAAATTCCCCATCAGGAGTAGCAACCACTGTTTTCTCGCTCTTTAATACCACGACAGTGCGATATTTTTCTGCTGTTTCTTGGGCATAATGCCAAATATCTTCCCGCAAATCCTTTACTTTAATCCCCAATAAATTAGCCATTTCACCTAAATGCGGAGTGATAATCGGTATATGTGCACATTCCTTGAGCAACTCTGGCTTATCAGCTAAAGCATAAATGGCATCAGCATCTATCACCAATGGTTTGCGCGTTTTGGCAATGAATTTTCGCACCAACTCGCCCGTTTCTGCTTGTCTACCTAACCCAGGGCCAATCAAAATACTGTCATAACTTTCTTCGCGCAAAGTGACATAATCGACAATGTCTTCAGTTAAACAACCATCTGTCTTTTCTTTTAAAGGTAACATAATAGCTTCTGTCAGTTTAGGAGCAAAAATAGAATATAAACTTTCTGGAATAGCCAAAATAGCCATACCTACGCCATAACGCAAAGCGGCATTGATGGCCAAAACTGGTGCGCCAATATAGTTCTTTGAACCAGCTATCGCTAAAATGCGCCCACAATTACCCTTATGCACTATCGGTAGACGCTTAGGGACAAGTTTTTCAGCCATATTTCGTTCTAGCAAATGATACGGAATTTTTGCTGTTGCTAAAATCTGTTGAGGAATTCCCAAATCATGAACAAGTAACTTACCGACAAATTCCAATCCAGGATAAATAAGTGTTCCCTTTTTCGGCAAGATGAAACTAACTGTCAAATCAGCTCGAACAGCTATTTTTTCGATTTTTCCAGTATCTGCTTCAACACCACTAGGTAAATCAATAGCAATAATGCGTGCTTCCGCGGCATTAATCAGTTCAATCATTTTTAAATATTCTGGTCGTAAAGGTAAATGCAATCCTGTCCCGCATAGGCCATCGACAATAAACTCAGCAAATCTAAATCCCAATCGTACTTTATCCCAATCCCTTTCTGTGGCAATAAAGTAAATATCAGCTCCCATACGCTTCAAAATATCATAATTTACCAAGGTGTTAGGCGAAAATTTTTCTTTTTGACCGACTACAAATACTTTTACTATCGCTCCTGCATTTAATAGATATCGCGCTGTAACCATGGCGTCGCCGCCATTTTTTCCTCCTCCTACAACTACGGAAATACTCTTCTTAGCAACTGTTCCAAAATAATTTTCCATATCCGAAAAAACGCTCTTACCAGCATTTTCCATCAAGATATTTTCCGCTAAACCATATTCCTTAACGGCAATATTTTCGATATTTTCTACTACGTTCTTAGTCCCGATGTACATATTTCCCTCGCTAATTTCAGCTAATTTATTTAAAATTTTATTAAGTTTTCCTTAGTTTTAACTAATCTTAGCATGAAAATAGCTTATCCCCTTTTCTTGAAATTTATAAAGCAAATAAATATCCTTATAATACTGAAACTGCCGATGAATGAATCCAATCATTCACCGGCAGTTTTAACTGTGTATCTTAAATACTCTACATATTATTATCCTGATAATTTCTCACAATCAAAACATCAACACGACGATTTTTAGCTCTATTGGCCGGCGTAGTATTTGGTACTAACGGGTCATACTGACTACATCCTTCAACGCGAAAACGCGCTGGATTTAAATGTGGATTATCAGCTAACACTGCTTGTAGAAAATTACAAGCACGCTGCGTACTCAACTCCCAGTTTGAATTAAAATTCGCATTGTGAATTGGTACATTATCCGTATGTCCAGAAATAATAACATTTTCCGAAACGCTCGCTAGAAGATTGGCTACTATCGCGCAAACCTCTGCTGATTGATTGCTCAGAGCGGCACTGCCTGTAGCAAAAAGGGCGCGCTCTCTAATATGTACTAATAGTCCACGCGGTGTTAACTGCGTGGTCACCTCTCCTGACAAATTATTGGCTTTGATGTACTGATTCATCTTCTGCATCGCCTGCGTCAATTCACTATTTTCCTGCAAATAACCTTGTCCGCCCTGTCCAGAAGACAAATTTGGAATAAAACTCGGCACATTAATGATACGCTGTGAGCCATTGGCAGAACCATTAAAAAACGAAATCCCACCACTATTGAAACCACGTCTAAAAGTCACGACAACATTTTGTTGTGCCTGAGAATGGTCTGCAGATGAAATAGCAAACAAAACGATGAATAATGCAAGTAACAAAGTCAGTAAGTCGGAATAAGGCAAAAGCCACATTTCACCTCCGCCCTCTTCTTTAGGCTTTGGTCTTTGTTTTCTAGCCATAAATTATTCACCTGCTTTTTCCCCTGATGTTTTAATTTTATCTCTTTCAGACTGTGGTATAAATATCATTAATTTCGCCTCGATAGCCGTTGGGGCATCGCCAGCCTGCAGCGACAAAATACCTTCAATAATCATTCTTTTTTCAGCAATTTCCATTTGAGAAAGAATTTTCAACTTGTTAGCAATGGGGAACCACAAAACATAGCCAGTAAAAATCCCCATCAAAGTTGCAACGAATGCAGAGGAAATAGCTTCCCCTAATTTATTGATATCAGACAAGTTTCCCAAGGCGGCGATAAGACCGATAACAGCCCCCATAACCCCCAGCGTTGGAGCATATGTTCCGGCCTGAATAAAAATAGAAGCCAATTCTGTATGGCGCTGTTCCATAACCTGTAATTCCGCTTCTAAAACATCGCTGACAAACTGAGGGTCCATACCGTCAATAATCATACTCAATCCAGAGCGGAAAAACGGGTCATCAATTTCACCGACTTTATTTTCCAAGGCCAAAATACCTTCGCGGCGAGCAATCTGAGCCAAGCCAATAAATAATTCCAATAATTTTGCCTTTGGTGTATCTTGTTGCAATTTAAAACATTTTTTAATCAACTTCGGAAAGTTACGCATCTGTTTAAAAGTAAAACCAGTAAATAGGCACGATGCTGTACCGCCCAAGATAATGAAAAATGCTTCCGGGCTGAGCAAAATAGCTGGATTCGCTCCTTTAGAAACATACCCTAACGTCAATGATACCATGCCTACTACTAGGCCTATAATCGTAGATTTTTCCACAACAATCTATTCCTCCCTGATGTTATTCATTGTGGTGCAATGATGTTAATATATCAGTGGCTTTTTGCAAAACGTCAACGGTTTCCTGCATCAATTCTTCAATAATGTCTTTTGTGGGCATTATTCGGTTTAGTGGGCACAAGGTCTGTCCAGCTAAAACCATGCCATTCTCCACGTCACCATCTACTGCGGCCAGTCTATTTGTTCCCACTGCCAAACGAAGTAATTCTTCTTTTGACAATGAGTGAGCACATTCTGCTTCCCAAAAATGCGTAGAAAATTTATTCTTTAGTCCACGCACGCTAGACCCCAAGGTAAGGCCAGTGACAATACTATCCGTATCTTGAGCGGCTAACAACTTCTGTTTCATATTTTCATGCACATGGCATTCCTCAGCTAAGAGAAATCTCGTTCCTAACTGTACACCAGCTGCCCCCATTAGTAATGTTGCTGCTACTGCCCGACCATCTGCAATGCCACCAGCTCCCAAGACTGCTTTATCAGGTACTGCTGGGATGACTTGCTCTAAAAGAGACATCGTAGTCTCTTGACCAATATGTCCACCACTTTCCATACCCTCAGCTACAACGGCATCCGCACCACGCTCAAAAACTTTAACGGCTAGACGCACATTGGGAATGACGGGAATAACTTTTACTCCTGCAGAATGTAAATCGGAAAAGTATGGTAGGGGATTACCTGCTCCCAACGTAACAAAAGCTGGTTTTTCCTCACACACTACCTCTATAATATGCTCAATATCATTAGATTTCAACATGATATTGACACCGAATGGTTGATTTGTCAGCTTTCTCGCTTTTTTTATCTCTGCGCGTACGTACTCAGGACTTCTAGCTGCCGCCGAAATGATACCCGCACCACCAGCATTGGAAACGGCCGCCGCCAATTCCGCTTCCGATATCCAAGCCATCCCGCCTTGTAAAATGGGATACTTTATCTGCAAAATATCCGTTATTAATCTAGACATATTACACCCCTTCTTGTTTTAATTAAAACAGTGCTTCACTATAAAAGCACAGACAAAGGTGTGTTTTGCAAATAATCCCCCACTCATCGCCTGTGCCTAGGTATAAGCAATTATTTACTACATTTTTCATCTACTTATTTTGCTATCGGTTCATAAACAGTTTTACTTTAAAAAAAAGACTTAACTACACGGCAATTTCGACACACTATTTTTCAGCGCCAAAAAACGCTGAAAACGATCCGCTCTAAATGATAGCTAAATTGACAAGCTAACTACCTTTTCAAACAACACCTTTCAAATACTTATATCGAAAAAAATCCAAATAGCATAAACTCTTATCTATCTTTCTTGAATTTCTATTCTTTCAATAACAACATCTTCTAGTGGTTTATCCATATAATTTGTCTCCACTGAACCGATTTTACTTACAACGTCCATATTTTTTATGACTTTACCAAAAACAGCATGATGACCGTCTAGCCAGGGAGTTTCTACTAAAGTAATAAATAATTGAGAACCTCCAGTATTAGGACCGGCATTAGCCATAGACAATATACCAGGCCCACTGTGTTTCAATTCCGGATGAAATTCATCATCAATATGGTAACCTGGGCCCCCCATGCCTGTGCCGGTTGGGTCTCCGCCCTGAATCATAAAATTATCTATGATACGATGAAAGATAAGTCCATCGTAAAATCCTTTTTGTGATAAATCTATAAAATTTTGTGTGGTTTTAGGTGCTTTATCAGTAAATAATTCAATTTCAAAATTTCCCATATTTGTATAAAAACAGGCAATCTTTTTCTTATTTTCCACTAAAATAACCTCTTCTTTTCTATAAAAAATTTAATATTTATCCATACCCTTTAATTTTGGCAATTTTTTTGGACACTGTCAACAAAAAGTTGGCAAATTTAATTCATTATCTGCAATTTCACGGAATTAAGCTATATATCACATTGTAGAAACAATAGTCTACTTTTACTAGCAATTATTCTTTATAGCTCTTTTACCCACCTTTTCTAACCATCACAACTTTACAATCAAAAGCAAGATATATTTTCTTTTATCAAATACTATCTTCTTATACACAATAACCACTAACTAATTAAGTTGCATTTGTTATTGCAATATTTATAAGAAATTAAGCATAAAAATTAATTTTAATTTGTCGATATGACATCTGTTAAACTATATTTTTTATCAGAAAGATTGAACCTAGCGTAATATTGTATTAAAATGAATGTTGACTTGTGTTTGAATGAATTTAATCAAAATTTCTAACAAAAAAGCATCTGCTATATTCTTATCGTTTTATAAATCGGATAAGTTTGGAGAAAAAGCTTTGGAAAATGTAGAGGTTGCTATGTTATTACAAATCAGGGGATTATTATCAACCATTGGAATATTAGATATAATAGAAATTCTCATTGTTGCAGTAGTATTATACAAAATCTATGAAATGCTCTACAATACTCGTGCTCTAACTTTAGTTAAAGGTATCATCATCCTACTCATCGTTACGATGGTCAGCGATTGGCTAGGATTACACGTCATCTATTGGTTGCTACAAAAGGTACTAACCTTGTTATTTGTCGCCTTGCCAATCGTCTTTCAACCAGAATTGCGTCGGGCACTAGAACACATCGGCGAGGGAAAATTATTCACGCGTAATGCCCTCTTAAATATTCAAGAAGCACGCTCTATTGTTGGTGCTATTACTTCTGCTGTCGTGCGAATGTCCCAAAAAAAAATTGGCGCTTTAATCGTCATCGAGCACGATATGGGATTGAATGATATATCGTCTAACGGCATTTCTATCGATGCACTTATTTCTACTGAACTACTAATGAATATCTTCATTCCCAACACGCCACTACACGATGGAGCGACAATCATCAGGAAAAATCGCATCATCGCTTCTGCCTGCTTGTTACCGCTTACAGATGATAGAACACTCAGCACTGAGTTTGGAACGCGCCACCGCGCTGCTATCGGTTTATCTGAGCAATGTGATGCAACAATTGTCGTTGTCAGCGAAGAAACTGGTACCATCTCAGTGGCAGAGCACGGACAAATTTTTCGTCACCTAGATTCAGAACAACTATCTCAGTACCTCATTCCACTTTTCGCCCAGAAGCCTTCTGCTTTTAAGAACTTATTAAGAAGTTGGCGAGGTCATAAAAATGATTAAATTTTTAAAACAAAATTTTATAATCAAATGCATTTCTCTTTTTCTCGCTCTCGGCCTTTGGCTATATGTCATGAATGAAGAAGACCCTGCCTATACAACTAATGAATCAGTGCATATCAGCATCGTTAATGCTCCTAACAATTATCAAATTTTGCACAACACCGATACTATTAATATCAAAATTCGCGCGCCGCGTTCTCTATTTGCCAACTTAGATAGCTCCAATATTAAAGCCACTGTAAATTTGAAAAATATCACAGAAGGAACTCATGATTTACCAGTAACTGTTAAATTACCAACTGGCTTTGATTTAGTGTCCTACTCTCCAGAAACAGTACATTTTTCCATCAATAAAATTATCACTAAAACCGTCCCAGTGGATTTAATTCTTTCAGGTAAACCGGCAAATGATTTAGTAGTTACCAATATAAAACAATCATTCAGTCATATTGATATTGAAGGACCGCGACCCCAAATAAATACCGTCAATCATGTCGTCGGATATATCGGCTTAGACGGTAACACGGAGGATTTCTCGGTTATAGTTCCGTTGCGCGCCGTAAACAAAAATGGTGTTGAGGTAGATGGTGTTAACCTCCCCAAAAATACCGTCAATGCCAGCATTTATTTTGCTCGCGGTCTCAATAAAAAAACTGTTTCTATAAGACCAACTTTCTCTTCTGATTTACCTGAAGGCCTATCAATAGATGATTTTTCTATCTTACCTAGCCAAATAGAAATAACTGGCAATCCCAAAATCATTAGCACCATCAATTTCATTAACACCGACCGAATTCCATTAAATGCCTTACAAAAAGGCGATGTGACCGTAAAGCTGGATTTGCCAACTGGCATTACATCTAACAATAAAACAGTCACTATTTCGCGTAAGAAAAAATAAATTATTGAGGTGATAATTTGCTCCGCATAACCAATCTAAAGGTGCCGTTTAACGAGAAAGCACCACTCGCAGAATTGGTCGCTCAAAAATTAAAATGCCCTCTTTCTAATATAGATAAAGTGTATATTCGCCGCTTAGCCATAGATGCCCGACGTTATAAAAATGCTCCTATTTATAAAGTTTACACTTTAGATATAGATATAAAAAAACAAGCCCTCATTCCTGCTAAAATAAGTAAAAAATTTTCCCTAGCTAAACCTCCCAAATGCTTCACCGTTCCCCAACTCTCTTTAACAGAACGTCCCATTGTCGTAGGCTTTGGACCAGCAGGAATTTTCTGTGCCTTGACTTTATGTCGAGCTGGCTTAAAACCGATTATCCTGGAACGCGGTTACGATGTAGATAAACGAGCTCAAGCCATCGCTTCCTTCTGGCGCCAAGGTCACTTAGATACCAAATCGAATGTGCAATTTGGTGAAGGTGGTGCTGGTACTTTTTCGGATGGAAAATTGACCACTCGCATAAACGATTCTAAAATCGGTGCTGTTTTGCAAGATTTCGTCGACGCTGGCGCGCCAGAGGAAATTCTCTACCTCCATAAACCACACATCGGCACAGATATCCTCAAAAAAGTAATAAAAAATCTGCGTGAGAAAATTATCTCCTTCGGTGGAGAAATTCATTTTTCTACTCGCTTAAAAGATATAGAAATAGAAAATAAACATCTCCAAAAGCTTTATGCTGAAAATGGCGAACAACTCCCTACGCCAGTCCTCTTCTTAGGCATCGGACACAGCGCTCGGGACACATTTGAAATGCTCTACAAACGTGGCGTAGCCATGGAAGCCAAGCCATTTGCTGTCGGAGTGAGAATCGAGCATCCCCAAGCATTAATTGACAAAGCCCAATATGGCGATGATTTTAACAGTCCTAGTCTGCCTGTTGCAGATTACGCTGTCACTTTCCATGACAAAGAAAAAGGCCTTTCTTGTTATTCTTTCTGTATGTGCCCAGGTGGACAAGTAGTTGCAGCTGCTTCTGAAGAGGGGCGTATCACGACCAATGGAATGAGCAACTACTTGCGCAATTCTGGCATTGCCAACAGTGCTTTGATTGTACCAGTTGGTCCTCAAGATTTTGGCTTCTCTCCTCTCGATGGCATCGCTTGGCAAAGGCACTATGAAGAAGTCGCTTTTCGCGTTGGCGGAAGCAATTATTTTGCACCAGTCCAAAGCGTGGGGGATTTTTTACAGGGACAAATAAATTGTGATTCTTTCCTAACAGAACCTACTTACCTACCCGGCGTACAACCTGCCGATTTAAGAAACTGCCTTCCTGATAAAGTAGTACAATCTTTAGCTGCAGGATTACAGTATTTCGACAATAAAATCCCTGGGTTCTCTCATCCACGCGCTTTACTAACTGGTGTAGAAATGCGCTCCTCTTCACCTTGCCGACTTCTTAGAGATAAAAAAAAGATGCATTCTGTTAATGTAGATAACCTCTATCCTATCGGCGAAGGAGCTGGCTATGCTGGTGGTATCATGAGTGCTGCCATAGATGGAGTAAATGCAGCTTTATCCTATATAACGAAAAAATTAGAAAAATAAAATAGAGGTGTTTTTATGACAAGATTATTTGGTACTGACGGTGTGCGTGGCGAATCAAACATCGCATTACTACCTGAATTAGCTTATAAAATTGGCCGTGCTACCGCTCTTTACTTTGGCAAAGATAAAGCTGAGGGATGCAAAATTATTATCGGCAGAGATACTCGCCTGTCCGGCCCCATGTTTGAATCAGCATTAGCTGCTGGAATTTGTTCTGCGGGCGGAAATGTTGTTTTAACAGGTGTCATTCCTACACCTGCCATTGCCTATTTATCCAAAAAATTTCATGCTACAGCGGGTATTGTCATTTCCGCATCCCATAATCCATATTACGATAACGGCATCAAATTTTTTGGTGGAAACGGCTATAAATTACCTGATAAAGTGGAAGATGAACTGACGGAAATCATCTCTGACATAACCGCTGGTAAAAAATTGTATCGAGCTGAAGGGAAAAAAATAGGTACCATATCTCGTCGTCCTGACTTGTTGCGCAATTACATTGACTATGTCATTTCCACCTGTCACACGCGCTTAAATGGCTTGAAAATCGTCCTCGATTGTGCCAATGGGTCGGCTTACCAAGCCATGCCAACAGTTTTACATGAACTAGGCGCAGAAATTATCGTCATCAATGACAACCCAGATGGCATTAATATCAATCATGATTGTGGTTCTACACACCTCCAGAACTTGCAAAAGGAAGTTCTCTACCGACACGCCGATATCGGCATCGCTCACGATGGAGATGCTGACCGGTGCCTATGCGTAGACGAAAAAGGACGTGTCTTAGACGGTGACCATATCATCCTCGCCTGTGCGCTCTATATGAAAAAAAATGGTCAACTCCATAATAACACCGTAGTTTCGACTGTTATGGCCAACTTAGGTTTTCATAAGGCCCTCACTGAAAATGGCTGTAATGTCGAAGTTACTGCCGTCGGTGACCGTTACGTCTTGGAAAATATGTTAAAAAACAACTACAATCTCGGCGGAGAACAATCTGGCCATGTCATTTTTAGCGACTTTGCCACCACAGGAGACGGCTTAATAACCGCTCTGCAGGTGCTTGCTTATCTCAAAAGTGAAAAATTACCTGCTTCCTCTCTTTTAGACAATATGCAAACTTATCCGCAACTACTAATCAATGTTAAAGTAAAAAACAAAACTTTCTGGCAAACCAATCCAGCTATTCAAAATGCAATCAAAGCTGCCACCAATAAACTCGGTAAAGAGGGTCGTATTTTAGTAAGGCCGTCAGGTACTGAGCCATTAATTCGCGTCATGGGCGAGGCCTCCGACCAAACCATCCTTCGCACCATCTGCGAAAATATCGCTAACATCATTAAAATAGAAAATGAAAAATTGAACTAATGACATGGAAAAAGCTCCTTAACAGAAAAAATGTTAAGGAGCTTTTTTATACCTAATCTAATCAATTCAATACTTCTGACAATTTAACAAGCAAGTCAATTAACGATTATTTTTACCTCTGGCTGGTTCGACATTAATACGATAACCGCGAATGCGCCCCTTATCCATGACCGAAATAACTCTTTCTGCCACATTATAAGGAACTTCCACAAAGGTAAAACGGTCGAATATATCGATAGAACCGATAATATTACCTGGGATATCTGCTTCTGTAGCGATAAAACGCACGATATCATCTGGTTTAATATTTTTATTGCGACCGATATTAATAAATAAACGCACCATTCCTGGCGCTCCACCACTATTTTTAAACTGTTCTTCTAACTTATCGTTCTTTTTATTATCCTTACGAGACCCTTCTAAAGCCAATTTTATCGCTGCGGCCGCTACATCAACAGGCTCATATTTATTATCATCCAACAAATCAGAAATTATCATGTGGTAATCACTGTAATTATTCTTTTCCAAAATAGCCAATAATTTTTCTTTGATAGATTCTTTTTGCAATTCTAAAACATCAGCATAGGTAGGTAACTGGCCGCGCACGATACGATGTTTTATCATTCTTTCAATACTACGTAATTGTCTGTATTCGCGCGGTTCAATAAAAGTAATAGCTATACCGCTCTTACCGGCTCTACCCGTACGACCAATACGATGTACATAAGATTCATGGTCTTGAGGAATATCATAGTTAACGACATGGGTTATATCCTCAATGTCGATGCCACGTGCTGCTACATCAGTAGCGGCCAAGATATCCAATTGTCCATCGCGATACTGCTTCATGACGCGCTGACGCTGAGCCTGATTCATATCGCCATGCAAACCGCAAGCCATATAACCTCTCGCCTCTAAGGCAGCAATCAAATCGTCAACACCCTTTTTGGTACGACAGAAAATGATGAATTTGCCATCACCTTCCACGTCTAAAATACGACACAAGCCCGCAAATTTATCCTTTGTTTCGTAATAAATTTGGTCGATGAGAGGAACAGTGAGATGTTCCTTATTGATGAGCACCTTTTTCGGTGCATTCATGTAATTTTGAGTCAATTTTTCAATTGGCGCCGGCATGGTAGCAGAGAATAAAAGAGTTTGCCGATTATTTTTGTCAATATGGGACATAATTTCTTCGATATCTTCAATAAAGCCCATATCTAACATTTCATCAGCTTCATCTAAGACGAGCATTTTAATGTGGTCTAACTTTATAGTACCACGATTGATGTGGTCTAATAATCTACCTGGCGTACCAACTACCACCTTAATACCATATCGCAAGGTGCGAATCTGTCTTTCTATCATCTGACCGCCATATACCGGCAATGTTTTAATATGTTTATACTTGCCGATTTTATTTAGTTCTTCTGCCACTTGAATAGCTAATTCACGTGTCGGCGTGATTACTAAAGCCTGAATAAAACGATTATTAGGGTCTACTTTTTCAATAGTCGGAATTCCAAAAGCAGCCGTTTTACCTGTACCTGTTTGAGCTTGCCCTAATACGTCATGTCCTTCTAAAACAAGGGGAATCGTTTTGCTCTGAATAGGGGATGGTTCTTCAAACCCCATATCACGCAAAGCGTCACATACTTTTTTACTTAATGATAAATCTCCAAATTTTGTAATTTCTTCTTTCAAAAAATCATCTACTTTCCATTTCATTTTTATAACTACGCAAGTATTTTGCCAAATACTGCAGTAAATATTTTACGGCAGAAAATTTAATATCAATGCGATTGCCCTTAAATATTTTATTCAAAACAATTGTATCTTGCGCCGTTGCCACTGCCATGTAAACCAAGCCAACTGGTTTATCGGCGCGCACAGTTCCTGGCCCAGCTATACCGGTAGTACTAAGGGCAATATCGACACCAAAATGACGCCTTATCTTTTCCGCCATATATTTGGCTACTTCTGGGCAGACGGCCGTTTCTCTGTCAATTAATTCTGCTGGGATGCCAAGTTTATCAATTTTAATGCTATTATTATAGGCGACAACGCCTCCCATCATATAATTAGAACTCCCAGCCACATTGGTGAGAACATTGGCCAACAGACCTCCTGTGCAAGATTCTACTGTCGCAACAGTCAAATTATATTTCTCTAATAATTCAGCCACTACATGCACCTTACATGCATCTTGATAATGATATACCAACTTTTGCATATCCTTTTCTGAAAAAGGAGAAATTATGTTTTCAATATCAACTTTACTTGTATCTAATTCCATGATGATTACCTTCTTTAAACTCTAACACCCAATAAATCATAAACAAAACCTTGTTCTATTCTCACTTTTATAATATCTCCAGGTTTACAATTACCGGCATTTTCCACATAAATTCGACCGTCTACATCTGGTGCTTCTCTGTAAGAACGACCATAGGCATTATCTGGCTGTTCCTCGTCTCGCCCTTCAACCAAAACTTCGAAAATCTTACCTTCTAAATTGCGGTTAACCTCTTCAGAAATCTGACTCTGCAAGCTCATTAAATTGTGGTACCTATCTTGCATGATATCCTCGCTAACCTGATTAGGTAAATCATATGCCGGCGTATCTTCTTCTCTAGAATAAGTAAATACACCTACTTTATCAAATTTCTGCTCTTTGACAAACTGGTATAACGCTTGATACTCTTCTTCAGTTTCTCCAGGAAAACCTACAATGAATGTAGTGCGAACAGAAACCCCCGGTACCCTAGTACGAATCTTTTGCAACAGCGTTTCAATATATTCTCTAGTATCAGCTCTTCTCATTCTTCTAAGAACAGCATTATGAGCATGTTGTAGCGGTATATCTACATATTTACAAATCTTTGGTTCTGAAGCCATCAAATCTATCAATTCATCAGTAAAAGAATGAGGATAGGTATATTGCAAGCGAATCCAATGCAATCCATCTATCTTTACCAAGCTGCGCAATAATTGAGGCAAGGCAGTTTGTTTATACAAATCATAGCCATAATTTGTTGTATCTTGAGCGATGAGATTAATTTCCTTTGCTCCACGTTCTACTAAACGGCGTACTTCCTGCTCAATATCTTCAATAGAACGACTACGATAATTACCACGCATCAGTGGAATAGAACAAAAAGCACAACGATGATTACAACCTTCAGCAATCTTTACATAATTGCTGTAGAAAGGAGTGGTAATCAAACGTGGATTTTGGGAATTATAAATAATCTTGGAATCACCTAAAAGTGCAATCCTCTTGCCGGTTAAAACCGCATCAATAGCTTCCATAATCTTATCCCAAGAACCCGTCCCGACAAAAGCATCTACTTCTGGCAATTCCTCGAGCAAAGTTTTGCCATACCGTTGCACTAAACAACCAGCTACAATTAATCCACGGCACTGTCCATCTTTTTTAAATTCAGCCATATCCAAAATCGTTGTTACAGCTTCTTCTCTTGCTGCCTGAATAAAGCTACAAGTATTGACGACAATAATATCTGCCTCACTTGGCTCATTAGTTATCGTCAAATTATGTTTGGCCATTATTCCCAACATAACTTCTGTATCCACCTGATTTTTAGAACATCCTAAGCTGACAAATCCTATTTTTAGCATAAACTTTCTACTACAAGTGTAGCAGATATTTCACCTCTTTCAGTTTAAACGAATATTTTTAACCCAATCATCCATCAATTTTGCTTTCTGCTTCGTTGTCAAAGTAATTTTATCCGTATTGAATATTTTAAATTGTTTTACCGCAAAATTTTTATAAGCAAGTGTGGTGGCATTAGTGGGAATAAAGAAAAAAGCATTATCTTCTAAACATAATTGAACGTCATCACCCAAGAGCCATTGCATGAACCTTCCAGCTTCACTAACATTAGGAGCATTTTTCAAAAGTCCCACTCCGGTCAAGTCAAAATAGGTTCCATCTTCAGGGACAATGATAGCTAACGGATAACCATTATTATAATATCTAATGGCCTCACTCTGCAAGGCTATGGAAATATCAGAATCACCCATTCCAGCCATGCGTACTGGCGTAGATAAATATTTTGCGTATTGAACAACTTTGGGATGAATTTCTTTTAATAAGATAAATGTCTTCTTAATGCCATACGCTTCAATCAGAGAGTAAAATAATTGTGAGGCCGTATTAGAGGCCAAAAAATCTGTCATGCCAATTTTAATATTAGGCGTCTTGGCCAATGCAGTCCAAGTATACGGAACATTAGTCGACATCTTCATAAAATCGCGATTGATGCAAAAAACAATTGGGTCATACCAAACGCCAACCCACATATCTTTTTTACTTTTTAAATTGGGCGAAATAACGTCTTCCTGCTCTGAGGAATAAGTATTTAAAATTTCTTTCTTTTCTGCTAATTCTAACAGATTTCTATCTGTAAGCAATAAATCCCCTCTGCCGTTTAAAGGTTTACTTGGGGAGGAAATTTTATTACATAGTTCCTGTTGACTCAAAATGACAAAATTTACCTTCACCTTATTTAATTTTTCATATTCTGACGCTATTGGTGCTACTTCTTCCACTGGTAATGTAGTATAGACTGTGATTCTAGCACTTGGCATGACAATTTTTTTATCATCTTTGTCTGAAGACCGTAGCCAGAATAAATTCAAACCAATAACTACCAGCAAAATACTACAAATGATGAAAAACAAGGGAAAATATTTTTTCATGGCTTCCCTTCTTTCTCGCTAATTAATTTTGAAATTATAGATAAAATAAGCAATCATTGCTACCGCAATGATTGCTCACTGTTCTTTCAAACAAATTACCTTCTACGCATCCAAACTGGAGGCGGTGGGAGGTCATCAATACGATTATCAACACTAGTTAGCTTCGAATTAGCCCCCGCTGAAGAACTTTCATCCAAATGTCTACTCTTATTCCCCATGACATCTATGCCACGCTTTTTCAAATTTCCTATATTGGGAACACTGTCGTTAACAAAGCTGGTAGCTATAACCGTGACGCGCACATTATCGGCCATATTATCATCAAAAGCAGTACCAAAGATGACATTTGCATCATCAACGTTGGAAAGGCTCATAATATAATTAGACGAGTCTACAACCTGCTGCAATGCTGCATTCGGAGCGACCGTAAAGTTCAAGAGAAGTCTCTGCGCCCCTTTAATAGACATATCCAAAAGCGGACTGTTAATGGCCGCCTTAACAGCATCCATGATGGCATTATCTCCAGAACCTTCGCCAATCCCCATCAAAGCCGTTCCGGCATTCGTCATAACCGTTTTAACATCGGCAAAATCGACATTGATAAAGCCTGGTTTCATGATTAAATCAGAAATACCCTGTACCCCCTGTCGCAAAACATCATCAGCGAGCTTAAAAGCTTCCATAAGTGAAGTCTTTTTATCGACAATATCCATCAAACGGTCATTGGGAATAGTTATCATAGTATCTACATTTTCTTTCAAAGCCGCAATACCAGCTTCTGCTTGGCGAATGCGTCTACCGCCTTCAAAAGCAAACGGCTTCGTCACTACCCCAACAGTCAACGCACCCAGCTCTCGCGCACAACTCGCCACAATAGGAGCCGCTCCTGTACCAGTACCTCCGCCCATACCAGCGGTTACGAATACCATGTCCAAGTGGCCATCAGAATTAAGATTGCGCACACCAGAATCAGAGCGCAAAGCATTCATTATGTCCTCACGATTTTCTTCTGCTGCCTTTTCCCCAATCTCTGGCCTAGCTCCAGCACCTAAACCACGCGTCAATTTTTCACCGATTTGCACACATTTATCCGCTTTTGAATTCATCAAAGCTTGCGCATCAGTATTTACGGAGATAAACTCCACGCCTTTCAGACCAAATTCTATCATGCGATTGACGGCGTTATTACCACCACCGCCAACACCAACAACTTTTATAGTTGCCATCGTTTCAACACCATTATCCAATTCAATCAATAGAAGCGACCTCCACATATTCAGGATAAGCCTAAGCCTATAATTCCACGCTAAACAAACTACATTATAATAACATTTATATTTCCATTATATAACATTAACTATAAATAATCTATCTATATTTCACAATCAATAATATATTATACATATAGTAATCTATAATTGACAATCGCCATTCACAATTATACAACATGATGACAATTCATTTTTTTTTAAATAGCATTTTTTGTATTGCTGTAAAATTTTTAAAAATGCGGAAAACAAATACCACTATAATTGCATAACTTAAACCAGGAGCAACATACGTAGAAGAAAGCAACAGTATAATCGCCAAAGCCAAATTTAATAATAATCCGCTCCAAAATCGGACACCATAGTATTTATCTGCCAAAATTGCTTTTGTGCCACCAAATACGGAATCCAAACCGATTAAAATAAGTACAGTCAATATCTGACTATACTGCATCGGTATAGAGAAATTACACAGATAACCTATAACAATTCCCAAGATAAGGCTAATAACTGCAAAAATCATCTTTCTCTTGATTCCTTTCTATTTTAACGGTTTTGCGTATTTGAAATGCATATTTCCCTGATAGGCTGGCAACTTAAGCAACGATTCTTTTTTAATGTCAACCTTGATTCCCCAAACACCCAAGGTTTCTACAATACCGCCTCGCATTTTTAGCGCATTTTCTAAAGTATCTGGATTACCAATAGCACTAACAATAAAGGGAGGTGCTGAGCGCGTATTATTAACAGAAATAGTTGGACCAGCACATCTTATCTCTGTTGTGGCGACCATTCTCTGTCCATTGATAGAAATAGCTTCTGCTCCAGCAGCACGCAGTTCATTAATTATTTTCAGCATATCTTCATCGTGCACTACATAAAAATTTTGATTGTCATCTGGAACTGTCATTTTCCGTGAACTGTCCATAATAGTCAACACCACGCCTGGACCTTCTACTGGTACACTGCCAGCTTCAATCAAAGAAGTAATTGTTGCTTGCTGAGTATTAGCGACAATTTTTTCTTTAACTGTATTTCTTCGGTCTGTTTTACCATGCCATGTATTTAAAATACCATTCGAACCTTGCTGATAACGATTACTGATAGTATGAAATTGCACTGCCAACAAAAATCCCAAAATAAAACACACCAAAAATATCGATAAACGATTATTTTTTATAGGTAACATCTGATTTCCCCTTACAATACTTACTTGAATTTAAATACTGGAAACGGACAAGAAAAGTCTACGTATTGTATCGGTTTCTTTATTTTTAAAATGTCGTGAAAAAATTCATTCGTCTGTCTAGCAGCCTCCAGTGGAGAGGCAATATTTCCCAGCTTTATCTGAATTCCATCATTTGTATATGCCATAATAGCCGCTGGATTAGCAATATTTATCTCTGAAATTCGTGCCAAAGAGGAAGCACTCAAATCAGAAAAAAATTGCATCACCTTATCCAGTGCTGGGGTACTCAATTTATCGCCGATGTATTTATCGTTCACTATAATACCAGTAATCATTGGATATTTGGCATTAGGTAGAGAGTTATACGCATGCAATATGTAACCATTTTCACTGATATCGACATAACCATAATCAGCTTTTATTACCGCCATGGGTTGTCTTTCTTGTACTTTAATTAACAATTCAGCGGGAAAAATTCTACGCACTGATACTTTTTCAATGCGCAAATCATGTTCCAAGCGATTTTTTATTGCTCCCGTGTCAACAGTGAAAATATTAACTGGTGCTTGAATTTCTGCTAAACGGCATATTTCAGGTACAGTTAAAGTTCTATTACCCTCCACAACTACTTTACCAATAGCAAACATGGGAGAAGAAAGAATCGCATATGCAACTATTGCTAACAGGAAAAAAATCAACCACTTCCATCGATAATGTCGCTTCTTTTTCATATTGCCGTATCGTCGCCATCAGAGGAAATCTGACGGCAACTTTTCCTCTCTACTCATCATTCTTTTTCCGTCATTATTCTTGTGTCATTGCCAAAATATTTTCACATAAATCAGCAAAACTAATTTGAGCAGCCCGTGCCGCATCTGGCACTAAGGATACTTCTGTCATGCCAGGAACTGTATTTATTTCCAAAATATACGGTTTATCATCTTCACTCAAGATAATGTCCACACGTGCTACTCCCTTGCACTCCGTAACTTCGCAAGCTCTAATGGCAATATTTTCTATCTCTGCGGCAAGTAATGGGGTCAAAGGAGCGGGAATAATGTGACGCGAACATCCTTTTGTATACTTATTATGATAATCATATAAACCATTGTCTGTAACTATTTCAATAATCGGCAAAGCCTTTTTATCCTTATTGCCACATACTGCTACAGTCAACTCTCTACCTCTAATAAATTCTTCCACTAAAACTTCCCGGCTATAAGAAAAGGCATCTTGCAAAGCAGGAACGATTTGTTCTTCTTCGTTAATAATATAAACACCAATACTCGAACCTTGGTCAACTGCTTTTATAACTAAAGGTAGGGAAAAACTTTCCTTAATTTGCTCAATAATTTCTGGTGAACCCTTCTTATTAATTGGTAAAAAGAGTGCTCTTGGCGTAGGCAATCCAGCAGATATCAACATACGTTTAGTTGTCGCCTTGTTCATAGTCAAAGCACTGGCCAAAACACCTGAACCAGTGTAAGGAATACCGAGCATTTCCATACTAGCTTGAATTAAACCATCTTCACCATATTTGCCATGCACGGCATTAAAAACAACATCGCATTTACTTTTTATGACATCGTGTACTAAAGTTTTTGGATGCAATTCTATTGGAGTAACCTGATATCCTTTTTTCCGCAATGCTTCAACGATAGCAGAACCAGTCAAGCGAGAAATTTCTGCTTCACTAGATGGCCCCCCCATAATAACGGCTACTCTCCTATAGTGCGTACGTCTTTCTGACGTATGCTGTCCACGTTCCAATTCTTGCACCAACGCTTCACCACATTTATAAATATCTCCAGCGCCCATAGTAATGACTAAATCACCTATACACAAATTATCTTTTAGATAGGGTAAAATATCGGCTTTATCTTCAATGTAAACTACATCTTGCCCTTGTTGGCGAACTAATTCAGCCAAGGAAGCCCCTGTTACACCTGGAATAGGTTCTTCTCCAGCTGAATAAATATCGGTCAAAACCAATACATCAGCATCTTTAAAACAAGTAGCAAATTCACCCGCCAAAAGTTGTGTTCTAGTGTAGCGATGCGGTTGAAAAACACAAACCAAACGAGCTGGTTTTATTTCTCTCGCAGCCTTCAATGTCATCTTTATTTCTGTGGGATGATGCGCATAATCATCCACTATCCAATATTTTTCACTTTTACCTTTGGTTTGAAAACGTCTATTGGCCCCATGAAAGTAAGTAAATCCAGCCCGTAAATCCTGCATAGAAAGGCCAAAAAATCTGCCCACTGCAATCGTAGCCAAAGCATTTAACACATTGTGTTTTCCCGGAACTTGTAAGACAATTTGTCCTAAATTTTCTCCTTTGTATTCCACATCAAAAGATGTGTGTCCTGCTTCCATAACAAGATTTACCGCTCGATAATCCGTTGGATGAGAAATGGCATAGGAAACGTATGACCTTTGCAATTTCTGTGCTAAATTACGCACATTTTCATGGTCAAAACACAGCGCTAAAATACCCTTATCTGCCACATTTTCGGCATAAATTTTAAATGCCTGCATGATATTTTCCATACTGCCATAATGGTCCATATGGTCATCCTCTATATTAGTGATAACTGCCCCGTAAGGATGGAATTTCAAGAAAGAACCATCGCTTTCATCAGCTTCTGCTATCACATATTCACTATTGCCTAATCTAGCATTACTAGAAAAATAGTCAACACTACCTCCGATAATGACCGTCGGATTAACCCCTGCTACATCAAATACAACTCCCAGCATTGATGATGTGGTAGTTTTACCATGCGAGCCAGCCACGGCAATGCCTTTTTCAGCTTCATTTAGAAGGAGCGCTAACATATCGGAACGATGGTATATCTTTAAACCTCGCTCTTTAGCTGCTACCAATTCAGGATTATTATTTTTTATCGCAGACGAAATTACCACTGCTTCCGCATCTTTTAAATTATCCGCAGCATGGTTATAAAAAACTGTCGCCCCATCTTCTGCTAGCTCATCTAACAATTCAGAATGTCTTACATCTGAGCCTGATATTTTATATCCTTTTTCTAATAAAATTTTGGCAATAGCACTCATGCCAATGCCACCAATTCCTATAAAGTGTAATTTTTTCATAGCAATGCGCGATACCAAAAACGTATCAATTGTCCTTTCCTTTAGCCTTTACTAATTTCATCAATGAATCGATGATGTCTTTTGTAGCATCTGGTTTCCCCAACTGCTTACTAGCTAATGCCATCTTATCATAAAATCCGTCTGTCGTCATTATTTTTTCTATCATCGCAATTAATTTCTGCCCTGTCAAATCTCGGTTCAAAATCATTTCTGCCGCCCCAGCATTTACCAATTCTCGAGCATTATGCTCTTGATGATTTTCAGCAGCATAGGGGTAAGGAATCAATATAGACGGTTTTCCACAAGCTGTAATTTCGGCTAGTCCAATCGCTCCAGCTCGAGAGATAATTAAATCTGCCCCCGCGAGATATGCCGGCATGTCGTAAATATATGGCTTCATCAAAAGATGTGGTGCGTCTTGCAAATCAAGACCATTCTTTTCAAGAGATTTCTTTATATTTTCATACTCTTTCTGTCCAGTGATATGTAAAATTTGCACATCCTGACGATGCCAATAATGCCGATAAACCTCCAGCATCGCCATATTAATGCTGTGTGCGCCCCGACTACCACCAGTGACTAAAATTGTCTTTTTCTGTGTAGACCAACCCAATTTCTGCAAAGCTGCCATCCGGTTAGTGGAAAAAATGCCCGCACGAACTGGATTTCCAGTAAAAATAGCCTTATCAGGCGGAAACTGCCGGCAAGAAGACTCATACCCACAGGCAACTTTATCGACAAAGTGTCCCAAAATTTTATTAGTAATACCAGCGATGGCATTCTGGTCCTGAATTAAAGTTGGAATATGTCGCAGCGCTGCAGCTAATAAAATAGGCCCACTTACATATCCCCCTGTACCAATTACAGCATCTGGAGCAAAATTTTTAATATATTTTCTCGCTCTCCATAAACTATGTCCCGCCTTACAAAGCACCTTTATATTCTTTAAAGTCAACTTTCTCTTAAAACCACTGACATCCAAAGTGGCAAAATTTATACCTGCCTTTGGAACAATGTCAGCTTCCAAACCAGCTTTTGTTCCGACATATAAAATTTCCGCATCTGGATAGCGCTTTTTTAACGCCTCTATCAAGGTGAGAGCCGGATAAATATGACCACCTGTCCCCCCACCGGAAAAAATAAATCGCATCTCGTTTCTCACTCTCACCAATAATATGAAAAATTACGCGTATATAAATTAACAAATTTGCATTTAATACCCATAAATATTCAATTTTCCATTTCTATTTAAGTGCATTGACAATAGCTTTATATTCGCGACCGCGTGCTTCATAGCCATTGTACATATCGTAACTAGCACACGCTGGGGATAATAAAACAACGTCGCCATTTTTTGCCAGTGAATGAGCTATTTCTAAGGCTCTATGCATGGAATAACCAGCAAAAAAGATTTTTTTCTGCGGAAAACCATTGGCACGAGCTTCTTTATAAAAACGCTCTGCTGCCGCCCCCACTAAAATTAATTTAATAACTTTATCATTCACCAAATGCATAAAAGGACGCAAATCCGTATTCTTATCGTGACCACCAGCTAGGAGGATAATCGGCTCAGAAAAAGTAGCAAGTGCTTTCATCGCCGCCTCCGGATTAGTAGCCTTTGAATCGTTATAATAGGATACTCCACCGACAGTGCGCACAAATTCAATTCGATGCTCTACACTCTTGAAACTTTTTAATACTTGAACAATTTTTTCTGTCGGTACTTCATCTAAAAAAGCTGCTAAAGCCGCTGCCAGAGCATTCTCCCAATTGTGTTCTCCTTTTAATTGTAATTCGTCTACATGACAAAGCGGATGTTTCTCTCCTCGCCAAGTAATCGTCAAAATTCCATTCTGAACCTCAAACGATTGCAATCAGTTTTCTTGGGAAATACAATTAATATACTTCCTGCCAAACCGCTGTTTATATATATCCTTTATGTTTATCAATAGGTTGATATATTAATTCTCATCTTAATCAAATCACATCAATGATATAGTAACATAGAGAAAACAAAAAGTCAGTCGATTTCTAAAGTATATATATAAACGGCGTCATTTACTATCGTTTACAATGAGGTTGTCGTTCATACCAAAGCGCTACCTCTGGTACAGTTACCTTATAACTTCTTTGACTTTCACCAAAGCACAGACTATATCTTATCCTGCAGCTTGACCTGCTCAGGCCTGTCCATATCCCCAGACTGTCGCTTTCTGGGTACTTCCCTCACGAGGAATAGTCGTTGAACCTTACTCTATTAGAGTCTTGGCTGCTGATTACCCATTTCCAAACACTTAGGTTTTAACCTTATGTCATACAACTGATTTTTTCTGCTTTCGCCACTCTTATTATATCCAGCATATTTCAACCACATATTTTAGTTCAGTTGTCTTTAGGGCGTTCCAGCAATTAAAACAGCGTTGGATAGTTCCCTGCCTATCTCTACACACTCATTTCTAAATGTGCTGACTGTTTCACCACTTCTCAACTGCTAATTGAGAAATGGTTTTCAATCAATCCAAGCACCTTCTTTAAGAATTTGCTTGGTACTAAAAAATACCACTTTACTCGGTGCTCTATCTTCCATAGAGTGTACTCTTTCATCATCATTATTCAGTAACAAAAAATCATGCTGGTTTTGTTCAGCAAAAATTTTTTCTTTAGTTGCCTGATAAACTTCCATGCTACCATGTCTCGCTAAATGGTCGGGAGTGACATTCAAGACGATAGCAATATGGGGATGAAAATGTTTTGTACTCTCTAATTGATAACTGGATATTTCGGCAACCAATCTACCAGTTCTTGGCGTTCGCAAAGCTTCTTCTGCCAACGGAATACCAATATTCCCCCCCACCCCAACCGGATGATATTGACTAGCTAAAAGTTCTCCCAACAAAGTTGTAGTAGTAGTTTTGCCATTTGTTCCCGTCACAGCCAATATTGGCGCTTCCGCCAAATAATCTGCTAACTCTATTTCACTGATAACTGGAATATTTTTCTGCACTAATTTGCTAAATATTGGTTGATAATAGGGTACAGCGGGCGACAAAAGCACCATATCTATCCCCTGAAAAACACCTTCATCCTGTCTACCAAAAATGGTCTTAATGCCCAATTCTTCCATTTCTGATTTAACCTCTTTTAGTTGTTGCTCAGAGCGGGCATCATTCAAAGTAACCGTCGCTCCCAAGCGACGCAAAATCAAGGCACTGGATTTACCGCTTATTCCTGCTCCAACCACTACAACCTTTTTATTTTTAAAGTCCATTTACATTACCTCTCAATTACAGAATAAAATCACCAAGGACAGAAAACAAAACACTGCCTCTGCAAACCAGAATCGGTAAACGACTGTGGTTTCTGGCCATCCTTTTAATTCAAAATGATGGTGAATAGGACTCATCAAAAAAACGCGTTTCTTATTGCGATAGCGATAGGATAAAACTTGAATAATTACCGATAGAGCTTCTACAACAAACAATCCACCCACTATCGGCAAAAGCAGTTCTGATTGCGTGAGAATAGCTGCTGCAGCTAAAACGCCTCCCAAAGCCAATGAGCCAGTATCCCCCATAAAAATCCTAGCTGGATGTTTGTTGAAATGTAAGAAAGCCAAAGTAGCTCCCACCGTACTAAAAGTTAAAATGGCAATATCCAATTTATTAAAATAAATGGCAATAATCGTATAGGTAAAAGCTGCAATAGCGACACTACCACTGGCCAAACCATCTAAACCATCCGTCAAATTAACAGCATTCGTCGTCCCAATTAAGACCAAAAATACTATCAAATAGTAAAAAAGGCCGACATCTAAAGTAACATTAAAGAGTGGAATCCAAAGGCTCGTCGTCAAAACACCATACCCCGTACCAAGATATACTACTAAAATAGCAATAATAATTTGTCCCAATAGTTTCTGCCAAGCTCGGAGACCTAAATTTCTCTTTAAAACAACTTTAATGTAATCATCGATAAAACCAATGACAAAATAACCGCCCATCATCAATAAACCAAGGTACATCTCCAAAGAAAAATTGGCAAAACACAATGTTCCCACCAAAATTCCCAAGACAATTATAATACCGCCCATAGTAGGAGTCCCCGTTTTTTGCTGGTGACTCTTCGGTCCTTCCGTGCGAATGCTTTGACCAAATTTTAATTTATGCAATTCTGGGATGATAAATGGTCCCAAAATAAATACAACAATGGCAGAGAGAACAGCTGCCATTGCGGGATAAAATAAATTATACATTACTCATACCACCAACAAATCCATGATTTTCGGCATGGACATACTATGCGAGCCTTTCAAGAGAATGATGTCCTCTTTTGCCGCTAATTTTTTCAATAAATTAGCTATCTCTTGATGGCTACTACAAGCATAGGTCTGTTCCAAACCAATTTCATTGGCTGCAATAACCGCATAAGCAGCTAAATCACC
The DNA here is from genome assembly GCA_020025135.1 of Pectinatus sp. Taxonomy (GTDB): domain Bacteria; phylum Bacillota; class Negativicutes; order Selenomonadales; family Selenomonadaceae; genus JAHHSQ01. The sequence goes on along the minus strand of JAHHSQ010000001.1, from coordinate 68,146 downwards.
CAATGTAATGAGGATATCAACATGATACTTGACTGCCAACTTTCCGACCAGTTGATGAGCCTCAATTTCTTCTTTTCCTAACTCCTTCATATCTCCAAAGACGAAAATTTTCTTTCTTGCCTTCAGCAACATGAAATTCTGTAAAGCAGCTTCCACTGAAGCTGGACTAGCATTATAAGCATCATCGACCAAACGATAATTTCCCACCACTTTGCGTTCAAAGCGTTCTTTAGGGGGCTGAAAAGTCTTTAGTCCTCTTTGCATTTCCTCTATACTCAATCCATATTTATAGGCCGTGGCTATAGCTGCCAAAGCATCATATAAATTGTGTTTTCCCAAAAGGGGCAAGGAAAAATGGGCGCGTTCCCCAAAAATTTCGCAGATAAAATCTGTATAAGTTTCTTCTCGAATTTCCCAAGATATAGCGCGAATGTTCGCTTCTTTTTTCAAAGAGAACGTGATGATATTTTGAGCTGGTGTCATTTTAGCCATTTTGGCTACATACTCATCATCAATATTAATAATAGCCGTTCCAGAAATCGGCAACGCCTCCACCAATTCTGCTTTTGCTTTGGCAATATTTTCTCTACTTCCCAACAATTCCATGTGTACAGTTCCAACATTGAGCACTATGCCCACTTCTGGAAGAGCTGCTTTCGCTAACCTTTCAATCTGCCCTAAACCACGCATGCCAATTTCCACAACAGTCATATCCTGATTAGCACTCATCTGCAAAAGCGTCCTCGCCAGACCAATCTCCGAATTATAGTTCTTTTCCGTTTTCAAAACTCTGTAACGGGAAGAAAGGATAGCAGCCGTTAGGTCCTTGGTCGTAGTTTTACCGTTAGAACCAGTAACCGCTATAACTGGCATCGAAAATTTCTTTCGCCAATAAGCAGCAATGTCAATATAAGCCTGCAAGGTATCCTTGACCTGTAAAACACTAATGGCATAATCTTGACGCAAAGGGAATTTTTCGTCTACTATAACGCATTTTGCTCCCGCCGCCGCAGCTTGCATTAAAAAATTATGACCATCAAAATTTTCACCGTGCAGAGCTAAAAAGACCATCCCCTCACGAATAGTACGCGTATCAGTACTGATGTCAGTGAACTCATCGAAGACATCTTGAATGATATTCCCTTGCGTACACTTTTGTAATTCAGTTAACGTAAACTTTGACATTATTGCTGTCCATCCAATCTTTTCTTTATTGCTTCTAAAGCGACTTCTTTATCGTCAAAATGGATTGTTCCTTCCGGCAAAATCTGATAGTTTTCATGTCCCTTGCCAGCAATGATGACAATATCATCTTTTTCTGCTAATCTAATAGCTTCATTAATGGCAGTTTTTCTATCGACAATTTTCTCATACTTTTTCTTGCCAATCGCCGTAATGATGCCTTCCTCGATTTCACTCAAAATAAAAGTTGGGTCTTCTTTGCGTGGATTATCAGAAGTAGCAATGATGATATCAGACATTTCTGCCGCAATTCGCCCCATAATAGGACGCTTTGTTCTATCCCTATTACCGCCACAACCAAAGACAGTGATAATTCTCTTATCAGAAATACTGCGTGCTGTCCGCAAAATATTTTCCAAGCCATCTGGTGTATGCGCATAATCTACAACTACAGCAAAATCTTGTCCGCCACGAATCAATTCAAAACGGCCTGGTACACTGTGAAAAGCTTCAATAGACTGTTTAATGATATCGCCAGTAATACCTTCTGCCGTGGCTGCCCCTACCGCTCCCATGACATTATAGACATTAAAAATACCCGTAATTTTTAAATCTAATTTCATATTAAAAATAGTGCCGGTAATGGCAAAAGACATTCCATCGGAATGCAAATCAATAAATCTAGCCTGTAAATCCGCTTTATTTTCTATACCATAGGTAAAAATGTGACAATTACTGTGTTCCATCATCATCTTACTGCTAGCATCATCAACATTGATAATGGCATTCTTATGGTCCTTGACCAAATCTTTTCCGGACAAACTATCAAATAATTTGGCCTTACTTAAAGCATAATTGGCAAAAGTTTTATGAAAATCTAAGTGGTCACGTGTCAAATTAGTAAAAACAGCAGTATCAAATTCACAGCCTGCTACTCTATTTAAAGCTAAAGCGTGAGAGGATACTTCCATAATGACATAATCCATACCTGCTGCCTGCATTTTAGCCAATATCTGTTGCAAAAAAACGACATCTGGCGTAGTATTATGAATCGGTAAGATTTTCTCTTCAATCATAATTTTAATAGTACCAATCAAACCCACTTTATATCCGGCTCTGCGAAAAATATCGCGCAAGAGATACGTAATCGTCGTTTTGCCATTGGTCCCTGTAACGCCAATCATCCGCATTTTTTTGCCAGGATAATCGTAGAAAAATGGAACAACGCTTTCCAAAGTCTTGTGCATATCCTCTACACTAATTTTAACTACATTATCTGGTACATCCACGTCTTTAGTCAACAAAATTGCTACTGCACCTTTTTCGATAGCGGCCTGTATATAATCATGCCCATCTACCGTGCTGCCAACGCGACAAACGAAAAGGTCCCCCTTTGTCACTAATCTAGAATCTTCCTGAATATTTTCAATAACTATATCTTGTAAATTCTCGACAATTGCTCCTGGCATCTTTTCCAACAGACTAGTTAACGATTTAGACATTATCACACCATCACTGCTCCTCTTTTGAGCAGTAAATTTCCTTCCTTGTAAAATTTATTATAAATCAATAAAACTCTCAAGCCGCCTCATTTAACGTACTGCGAGGCGGCTTTTTATCTATTCATAGTGGAAGAAGGAGCTGATTACAGCTCCTTCTATCAATTCTGACTAGCATAGTAAATATTAGTCGGTAAAACCATATTTAACTTGGTCATGGCAATATTTTTGATTCTATCGGGAGATTTTAACTCGGCTATATCTAAATTTAACTGCTCATTTTCCGACTGCACTTTCTGTACAGTCACTTTGACTTTATTGAGTTGATAACCTGTATCAGCCGCCACTTCTGCACTATAAACTAGCAACGCTGCCATAAAGATAACAGTAAGCACCGCTGCCAAACATTTTCTTCGTGCCGATATATCTGTTAAAACTACTCTAGCATGTATGCGTCGTTTTACGACTACCTTACGCTGCCGAGAAGCCGGCATTTTTTCAGCTAAATTTCCATGTACAGAATATTTCCCCGACATTTTCTGCCTCCAAGTATTTGGCATTGACTTTAATAGCGCCAAAATATTATCTCTTTTACTCTAATGAGTCCAAGAAATCTAATTTATCAGTTTTGCTCATTTATTTAAGACACACTCAAACTCTAATTATTATTGTGCAAAATAACCTGCACAACTTTCTACCACAAGCTCCCTTCTTTACTATACGCTGTGAGCAAATCATCGAAGAAATATTACAACATAAATGTTTCCAATTATTATTGCCTTGAATCAGCAACTATACAAGCGCCTTATATTTCGATGATAACAAGCAATCAAAGTTTTTCTGCCAAACGAAGCTTAGCGCTTTTAGACCGACTATTCCGCTCTAACTCTTCTCGTGTAGGAAGGATAGCTTTTCCCAAGACGCGAACTTCTGGATGATGTCCACATACACATACTGGTAAATCAGGTGGACACACACAGCCCGTCGCCAAATGGCGCAGAGTTTTCTTAACTATTCTATCTTCCAAGGAATGAAAAGTGATAACTGCAATACGACCATGTGGTTTTAATACGCGCACAGCATCCTTTATAGCCTGCTCCAAAATACGCAATTCTCCATTTACTTCAATGCGAACAGCCTGAAAAATCCTTTTTGCAGGATGACCAGTTGCTTTGCGCCTGACTGCCAGCGGAATAGCCTTTTTTATCACAGTCACCAAATCCTGAGTAGTTTTTATTGATTGTTTTTCGCGTTCCGCACAAATAAACTCTGCTATTCTCTTTCCCCAACGTTCTTCGCCATAATCGCGAAAAATCCGTTCCAAATCTTGTTGAGAATATGTATTGATAATGTCATAGGCATCTAAGCCCTCTTCACTGCGGTCCATTCGCATATCTAGTGGAGCATTGCTCATGTAAGAAAAGCCTCTTTCTTCGGTATCCAATTGATAGGAAGAAACTCCTAAATCAAAGAGAATTCCATCTACCGCCCCAATATTTTCTGTCGCTAAGACCGTCGCCAAATCCTTAAAATTACTGTGAATTAATTTTATTTGACAAGTATATTTTTGCAAACGCTCTTTGGCTGCTTGCAAAGCATCTTCATCTCTATCAATACCAATCAAACAGCCTGTTTCGCTCAATTTTTCAGCAATTCCTGCTGAATGTCCAGCTCCTCCTAAAGTACAGTCTACATAGACCCCTTCCGGAATGATATTCAAGCCTGTCAATGTCTCATTTTTCAAGACACTGATATGGTGAAAATCCATAGTTAACATTCACTTTCTTCCTAATGTTTATAGCTCCTATCATTATATCACAAATTTTTGAACAATTACGTTTTTTTATTTTTTCTTTTTAAATTTTATCATAAAAAAAATATATTTCTATCATAAATTTTTCTATTGACAAATCAATCACACTTTACACTTTTATTACGTTTTTATAGACATAATGTAGATAGTGCTTCTTATTTGTCATTTTCCACCGAAAGGATAAGCTTCTAAATTATTGCGGATAGCCACTACTTCGGCAGCGGTGTTAAGAAAGATAGGGTTTTGTAAAACACGCACTTTCTTTAAAGTAGCAACTTGAACAGGAAAAGAGGCCTTTTCAAACTTAGAGTCTTTCGCCGCTTGCAAAGTTAAGTCTATACACCTTTGTTCTTTGGCAACAAATGAATTATATTTCTGCAAAATACTAAAACACAATTTATAATTGGTATCCGATAATCCTCCGGGTGGTAGAAGTGGTCTAGTTCTTTTCACCAATTCATCTTCTTGTTTCTTTATCTCTATTAAACGCTGACGAAATATTTCCAACCCAATATGTTGCAAACTAAAATCATCTAAAGTATCATTGTATAATGACCAGATGTGGTCAGAGGCAATGAGATTTTTCTTATAACCCTCATACCAAGTCGCAAAGATGGGTTGTTCAGTCAAAACTTGCATTTTGCTCTCTTTATATCGCATCTGCCTATCAACCGGTCCTTTCAATAAATAACACATCATCCCCAAAGAGGACAAAATAAGAGCTAAAAAAATAAAGAATATTTTTTTTGTCGGCAAATAGTAGTAAGCAAAGTACGACAAAGCCAAAAAGAAAAGTAAAATTCCTAAAAACAAAATTTTATATTGAATCATTTTATCCCTTTCCATATGCAAAACTCTTGATATTACGTTTTATGGAACTAATCTCTCTAAAATATTCGCATAAGTATACTGAACATTAGAGTAATCCAGTATACATAATAAAAAAATCAATGCTTATATTCTACAATAATAATATACCTTGTTGGTTTACGCAATAAAATGCCAGCATCTATGAAGGAGTTTAAATGCTCAAATATCAGCAATTAAAAAATATATTTTCCATTGGAAAAAGGCTCTGCGCCCCCTATTGGACATCTAACCGCAAGTGGCGTGGCATTGCCTTACTAGCAGCTGTCATCGCTTGTACTTTAATCTCTGTATATATAATGTTGGAGATAACTAATTGGTACAATGAATTTTACACTATATTACAAAATTATTCGTATGGAAAATTCTGGCACTCCATCGGTAAATTCAGTATTCTAGCTGCTATTTTTATTTTAGTAGCTGTTTACCAGCTCTACCTTCAACAATGGCTCCAAATTGAGTGGCGCACTTTCATGACAGAAACTTATTTAGAAAAATGGATGCAAAATAATACCTATTACCGCTTGCAAATGAATATCAAAAAAACAGATAATCCCGACCAACGTATCCAAGAAGATATCAATCAATTCGTTACTTTGACATTGGGACTCGGCATCGGTCTATTTCGGCAGTTGACCATTTTTTTCTCTTTTATCGTCATGTTATGGTACCTTTCCGGTACTTTTCAATTTCACCTTCACCACACCACTGTCTATATTCCCGGCTTTCTAGTCTGGGCAACACTCAGTTATTCTCTCCTTGGAACTTTGTTAACACATAAAGTTGGTCATCAATTGATTGGACTAAAATTTCATCAACAACATTATGAAGCCGATTTTCGCTTTTCTTTGGCTAGAATTCGCGAACACAGCGAATGCATCGCATTTTATCGCGGGGAAGAATCTGAAAAAATGACTTTCAAAAATCTTTTCCATAACATAATAACCAATTTCCACGCTATCATGCTCAGACAGAAAATTCTCACTGGAATAACTGCCAGTTATTCGCAAATCGCCATCATCTTTCCTACAATTATTATGGCTCCGCGTTACTTCGGCGCTGGTATGACTATCGGTTGGTTTATGCAAACACTTACCGCTTTTGGACGCGTACAAGATTCTCTGTCTTATATCGTTAATGCCTATGTCGATATAGCACAATGGCTCTCCGTTATTCGTCGACTTGATAGCTTTATCTCGCATATGGAGGAAAGCACAAAAATAACTTCTCATTTAAACATAAAATATAGCAAAAACGAATACGCCTTAGAAAATTTTTCCTTATTTTTACCAAATGGTAAAATCTTAATTGATAACTTAAATTTTACATTTCCTCCTACTAAGAGCATTCTCATCAATGGTAACTCTGGCTGCGGAAAAAGTACCATGTTAAGGGCTTTGGCTAATCTTTGGCCATTCGCCTCCGGCATAGCTACACTTCCGCCACCTGAAGCAACGCTCTTTCTCCCCCAAAAACCTTATTTACCTTTGGGTACACTCTACAAAGCCATCTGTTACCCCAACAATGAAGCTTCCAAGGAGAATGTGATTTCCGTATTAAAGCTAACTCATCTAGATAAATATATAGATTGCCTTGAGAAAGTTGATGATTGGAGTATGATTCTTTCCTTAGGAGAGCAACAAAAACTAGCCTTTGCTCGTATTCTCTTAAAAAAGCCAGCATGGGTGTTTTTAGATGAATCAACGTCTGCTCTCGATGAAGAAACTGAGGAATATATCTATGGTATATTGAAAAAGTGTTTACCCAATATTACAATTATCAGTGTAGGGCATCGCTCTTCGCTCTTACCGTGGCACGATATTTGCCTTCATTTAAATGGTAACGGCAAATACAATATTACCTATCTCAGTAAAGGATAATTCTATGATTTATAAACAATTTTCGGACAAAGATTTTTGGGAAGCAGAAAAAGCTTATAACGAATGTGGCAGAGATTTTTCCACCGCCCACCATAATACTGATGGTCAAGTAAAGAAGAAGTTAACGCGCAGTCAATATATGATATTGTTTATAGCCTTTATCTCGCTCACCGCCAGTGTTTTTTTCTTAGATATAACTTCTTTTTTTATCAGCATCGCTTTTTTACTTTGGTTTTTGCAAAAGTTCTTCATTAACTCCAATAATAAACATGCTCATTCTCTGATTGCGCTTTGCAAATCTCTCAGCATTACTCTATTTGTTGGTTCGCTAATTTTAATTTTTTTGTGAGGAAATATCATGAAAGAAAAAAGGGAAATTGAATTAAAATTACTTATTGAGAACCCAGTACAGGTACAAGCTATTCGCGATTTTATACAAAATACCTATCCAGAAATTCCTAAAGAACTTCTAAATACAGATGCCACCTATTATGACACCCCAGATAATATTTTACAAAAGCGAAAATTTATTTACCGCTTGCGGAAACAAAACAACCTCTTTTTAGCTACTATCAAGGGGCGTCAACTAAAACACAGCGACCTATTCTGTCATGTGGAAATAAATCGCCATGTACATTCTGATGTACCGGATTTAACTCCTTTTCAAGATGACCCAATTGGACAAAATTTAATTCGCACCATAAATAACGAACCACTTGTGCCTCTTTTAAGAACGGTTTTCAAACGCGAAAATTGGTTGGTAACTTTCCGCAACACTAAAATCGAAATTTCTTTAGACATAGGAGAAATAATCGCTGGAAAACAGAAAGAACCTATCTGTGAGTTAGAATTTGAACTTGTGTCTGGGCAAAATAAAAATATTTTCGCCTGCGCCAAACCACTTCAAGATAAATTTCACCTTAAAACAGGTACTCTGAGCAAATTTGCTCGTGGATTAAGCCTATTAGACAACAATATTACAAAGCAATAGAGGTCATTCATCGTATGCAAAAAAAATTATATCTCACCTCAATGCTATTTTCTTTTTTAGCAATGACGGTAGTAAAACCAAATTTAGCTTATGCCGACACCGACGTAAACCTGCTAAATTATATTCAAAACGAACGCGATTGGGCTAGGGAACATCCTGTTAATCCAGAATTAGTAAAATTAAAAGAAGCTGTCAAAAATGAAAAATTTTTGCGTCCTCTCGACCCCAATCTTCCCGCCCCTATAATTTTTTCTGGTCAGGATATTTCTTATAATACTCAAACTGGTGAGGTAATCGCTCAGGGAAGTGTTCGCGTCACACATAATTATTCTCGTCTCAGCGCCCCCCAACTTTCCGGCAACTACAATAGTGGCGATGTCTCGCTTCCTCAAAAAGCACACTTAGCGGAAGCCTCTCCCAATAGCATGATTGTCGATGGCGAAAAAGGAAAATACAATTTCAAAACGAAAAATGGGGAAATGAGTAATGCCAAGGGCTTTATCAATATCGAACATTTCCAAGGCAGTAAAGTATATATTTATCCGCATGAAACCGTCATTTATAACGGCTACGTAACTCGTTGCCCTGCTAAAAAACCAGACTACCGCCTTCAAGCTGACAAGATAGAAATTTGGCCAAATGACCATATGATTGCCTATAACGCCAAATTTATGATAAAAAATGCCGTTATCTACGAAAAAGCACGCTATATAGCCCCTATCGGTAAAAATGCTCTGAAAAAAAATACCCTCTCTATCCCCATTAAGGCTGGTTACGACAGCGAAGATGGTACTTACATCAAATATCGCTATGACAGACAATTAAACGACCATACTGTCGCCTATGCCAATCTCAATTATTATACTAAACATAATTGGCGAAACGTTTATGGCATCGATTGGGGTAGGGGAAAGTCCTCTGTAAAATTACAAGATGGATACTTCGAAGATAGCAACAATAATTGGATAAAAAAAGAGCCTGCTTTCACCTTTAATTACGGAACAGGAATTGGCAACTCTCCTTTCTCCATCAATTATTCCTTGCAATACAGCAAATGGGACGACGATATCATCTCTAGCTGGCACTTCGAAAATGCCCTAAATTTATACCGAAAACCGCTTCATTTCGGTAATAAAAATCTTAGTTTTTATCCCCATATCGGCTATTCTTGGACACATGAATCTTACAACAAAAGCATGAAAAGGAATTTTTATTATGACTTGACCTTAGTGGACAGTATTTCTACTGACTTTGCCTTCTATACTGCTTACCACTACTCTCGTTCCACTACCCAAAATTCCCTCTTTGATTACAATTTGAACGATTACTCCAAAAAGGTAACAGCTGGTTTTAGCTATCAAATAGCTCCTAAAGACCGCATTGTTATTGCCAATGAATTTGACGCTGGAAACCATATGAAAACTATGGATAGAGACTATTACTGGTATCACGATTTTCACTGCTTAGATATGGTCTTACGCTATCGAGAAAAAAGAAATTCTTGGCACGTAAAATTCAATATAGTTAACTGGTGATAAATATGATAAATATTGCTCATCTCCAAAATACAATAAAAAAAATGCAAGGTTACAAAATTCTCGTCATCGGCGACATGGTTGCCGATATCTATCTTTATGGAACTATCGACCGCATTTCGCGAGAAGCTCCCGTTCTAGTTTTAAAACAATCTCGCGAACAGGTAATTCCTGGTGGGGCAGCCAATGTAGCTAACAATATTGCTACCCTTGGTGGGACAGTCTATCCTTGTGGTTTTATTGGTACTGATAATGCTGCTCATAAATTAAGAAAAGCTTTAGAGCTAAACGGTGCCAATACTGAGGCGCTACTCGCCTTTCCACAGCGAAAAACTATCACCAAGACAAGGGTAATTGCTGGCGGACGAGCCACTGTCAGTCAACAAGTAGTGCGTATTGATGTCGACAATAGTAGTTTTCCTGAAGATGATATGCAAAAGGAATTGCAACACACTATTCTCGCTCTTATTTCCAAATGCGATGGAATTGTACTCAGCGATTATGGTAGTGGCACTCTTTCTCCAAAATTAACCAACACAATTATAAAGAGCGCGAAAGAATTAAAAATTCCCGTCATCGTCGATTCTCGCTATGATATCTGCCGTTTCACTGGAGTTTCTTACATAAAACAAAACGATGCTGAACTGGCAAACGCAGTAAAAATGCCTACTCACACGCTTCCAGAATTAAAGAAAGCAGCCAAAACGCTCCTCAACTTATTGCAAGCAGAGGGAATTCTCGTGACGCGTGGAGAAAATGGCATGCTTTTACTTTTAAAAAATGATGATGCATTTGATATTCCAATCTCTGATAAAAGTGAAGTATATGACGTATCTGGTGCCGGTGACACCTGTGTTGCCACCTTTATCTTAGCTTTAGCTGGAGGTAGTTCTCCTCTCATAGCAGCTCAATTATCCAATTTTGCTGCTGGCATCGCCGTCCGAAAAATGGGCACCGCTACGGTAAATCAAGTTGAACTTAAAAACAGTTTGGAGATAAATAAATGATTATTGCCAGAAATGATATCGCCTCTTTAGCTAGCGTACTGCACAACAATGGACAAAAAATCGTCTTTACAAACGGCTGTTTCGACCTACTTCACAAAGGACATATCACTTACTTATCCGAAGCTGCCTCTTTAGGTGATATTTTAATAGTCGGCTTAAATAGCGATAGTTCCGTCAAGCGCTGGAAAAATCCTAATCGTCCCATAGTTACCGAACAGGAACGTGCTTTTGTCCTCTCTGCACTTCGGGTCGTAGATTATGTGGTCATATTTAATGAAATAAATGCCGATAAATTACTAGCAGAAATCAAACCTGACATTTATGTCAAAGGTGGCGATTACTCGCTAGAAAATTTACCCGAAACCGCTACTTTACAGAAATATCATATTCAGCCCCATTTCATAAAAACTGTTCCTGGATGTTCTTCCACTAATATTATAAAAAAAATAAAAGCACAATGAGGGTAAAATTCTTCCTCTCTTGAGAAAGGAATTTTTTTGAATTTAAATTAATCAATGACAAAAAAATTGCAAATAAACAATGTTCTCATCGTCAAACTCAGTGCTATTGGCGATGTCATTCACGCTCTTCCCGTAGCAGCAGCGCTGAAAGAAGCTAATCCCCAAATACACATAACTTGGGTAGTTTCCCCAGTAGCTGCACCGCTTTTAGATAATAACCCTACTGTCGATGAAATAATCATCTTTGAGAGAAAAAGCCTCTCTTCCTTAACTAATTTTAGGCGCTATATTCCACCCTTTCGCCAAGAATTACAAAAACGTTCCTATGATTACTCTCTAGATTTACAAGGGTTACTAAAATCAGCTCTAGTCGTCCTACTCAGTAAAAGTAAGAAAAAGCTTGGATATGCCAATATGCGTGAAGGAAGTGGCCTGTTCAGCAAAGCAGTGCACGGTCCCCACCAAAATGGTCATATTGTCGAACGCTATCTAGACGTCGTGCGTGCAATGGGTTATGAACCAAAGAAAATACAATTCCCATTCTGTTTTACGACACCAGAAATAACTTCCTTACAAAAAATAAAAGCGACCTATGCCATGCAAAAGCCTTTTGTGTCCTTTGTTATCGGTGCTAACTGGCCTAATAAGCGTTGGCCCGCTCAATATTTCGCTAAAATGGCCGAGTTTTGCCAAAGTACTGGACGACAGATAATCTTACTCGGCGCTGGAAAAATAGATAGAGAAATTGCCTACCAGATAGAACAAACTTCGACCGTAAAAATAATAAATCTGGTGGATAAAACGAGTTTAAAAATGGCTGGTTTAATTCTACAAGAAGCAGAATTTTCTCTCGGTGGTGATACTGGTCTTATGCACATGTCGGCGGCATTAAACCGTCCTACATTTATGCTCATGGGCCCCACAGACCCAACTCGTAATGGACCTTATGCTCAAGCCTATAATGTCCTAACTGTCCCTTATTCTTGTCAATTTTGTTGGAAACGGCGCTGTCCCTTAAAAAAGGATTGCCTCCGTGCCATTACTCCCAAAATGGTACAAGAAAAACTCATTAATAGTGGTCTAATATAAAATTGAGAAAGGAGGAGGCATGGAAAATTTTTCTCCTCATAAATTTTTCATTGCCGCATCATCATTTACTATTTATTAAAGATATTAAGCAAATTTTTTTGCCTCTTACCAGAATCCTATGCCTATAAGATAGGCGCTATGCTCGGCAATATCACCTGGCATTTAATACCCAACAAACGACTCAACATGGCCATTAACAATGCGATGCAATCCCTCTCCTTAAATCATCAAAAAGCTACCGAACTCGTAAAAAAAAGTTGGGTGCGCTTTGGGCCAATGATAGTTGAAGTATTGCGTTTCCCCATTATCACTAAAAATATCGACAAATATGTACATATACACGGAAAAGAATACCTAACTGAGGCAGTAAACTATCAACGTGGTGTCATTATTGCCACCGCCCATAGCGACAACTGGGAGTTATTGGGAGCAGCTTTGGCGTTAAATGGGTTTAATCTCGTTGGTGTTTCACAACAACAATCTAATCTTTCTGCCGATAAATTTATCAATGAATACCGCCAAATGAGCGGTATGAAGATAATGTATAAATACGATGTTCGCTCTATGTTCAAACTCCTCAAAGAAGGTTGGATTATTGGTCTTATTATGGACCAAGATGCTGCCGAAGATGGCATTGTCATGCCCTTTTTAGGCAGAAATGCTTCTTGTGCTCACGGTGCTGCCACCTTGGCACGCTTTAACAATGCCCCCATCGTTCCCGTCTTTATCACAGCTGGAGAAAAACCACACACACATGATATTTTCATTTCTCCCCCCATGTTCGTCGAAAAAACAAAACACAAACACCACGATATTCGCGTTACTACCGAAAAAATAACAAAAATTATCGAAGCACATATTCTAAACCATACCGAAGAGTGGTTTTGGCTACATAATCGTTGGAAATCCGTAGAGCGCCACCGTGCTACTAAAACTTATTTAGATAAAGAGGATGATAAATAGAATGGCTGATAATACTAATTTTCCCATCGATTTTACCGTCTGCTGGGTAGATGGTAACGACCCTGTTTGGCAGGCAGACAAAGAAAAATATGCCCCATCTAAAGGTGACAAACGTATCAGTCGCTATCGCGACTGGGACAATTTACAATACTGGTTTCGCGGTGTCGAAAAATTTACACCTTGGGTGAACAAAATCCACTTTATCACTTACGGCCATTTACCTTCTTGGCTCAATATAAACCATCCTAAACTACAAATTGTCCGTCATGAAGATTATCTTTTACCAGAGTACATGCCTACTTTTAGCTCTAGTCCACTGGAGCTAAACTTACACCGCATTCCCAATTTGGCAGAGCATTTTGTGTCCTTCAACGATGATATGTTTATCTTACAGCCAACCTCACCACGACTATTTTTCGAGAATGGTTTACCAACTGATTTCTGCATCGTCACTGCTATAAGTTCACCTGTCAAGGGAGATATGATGCCTTTTATAAAATTTAACAGCATGGCGGTTTTAAACGCCCATTTCGATAAAAAAGAACAAGTAAAAAAACATTTTTGGAAATGGATGTCACCTCGCTACGGTCTCAATGCTCTGCGTAACTGGATTTTCTCTGGCGAACACCACTTCCGCGGTTTTTCCAATAATCATCTCCCCTATTCTTTCCTGAAAAGCACTTACGATGATATTTGGGAAAAAGAGGGCGAAACTCTCGACGAAAGCAGTCGACACAAATTTCGCTCCCGTTCAGACGTCGACCAATGGCTCATTCGCTATTGGCAACTGGTGCAGGGTAATTTCACCCCCATTAATCGACATACCAAGGGAAAAGTATTTGAAATTTATGGCAGTGTAGCCGATAACGAATCACTATTTGCTGCCATCGAAGGCCAAACATTGCCGATGATTTGTATCAACGACAACGATAATATGGATTTCCCCAGGGTGCGTGACCGCGTTATTGCCGCTTTCCAAAAAATCTTACCTGAAAAATCTTCCTTTGAAAAATAAAATTATTTTTTAAAAAAAGTATAGGAAATCATTACCATGAATATTTTACTCCTGATCCCTCGCTTTAACGTGGGAGGAGCAGAAAGCCACGTTTTACGCTTGGCCATCTTGTTAAAAGGAAAAGGTTATAATGTTTATTTAGCCTCTGGCGGTGGTCAGCTAACGCATAAATTAAGGGCATTAAATATTCCCACCTTCTTTTTACCAATTCGCCTTAGCACTGATATCAGTGCCTTTTTCCTCGCGCGTATCATCAAAAAATACCATATCCAAATCGTTCATAGCCACAGTGCTGCAGCTGGTATTACAGCCTTGAAATGTAAAAAAAGATACTGCCATGATGTGCCAGTTATGTATACAGCACACGGGAATTTTGGCAATGCCAAGGAAAAAATTCTCTGTCAAGCTGATGCCATCATTGCCGTCAGTAAATGCGTGAAGTCTATCGCCCTCAAAAATGGCTGTCCACATTCTAAAGTACACCTCATTTACATCGGCATAAATAATAAAATTTTCTTTCCGCGTCCTATCGATACGGATTTACGCCAAAAATATACTATTCCGCCTGATGCCTTCTGCCTTGCTGTTGTAGCGCGCATCAAAAATTTGCGTAATAAAGGCCATGGTGTACTTTTGGATATCATGCAATCCCCTCAAGCGAAAAATTGGCATTTAATTGTATTAGGCAGTGGTAAAGGAGAATGGAAACTGCTCCGGCAGATACAAAAATTACATTTGACCAAAAGAATTCATTTTCTCGGCAGAAAAAACGATGTCGCTCCATATGTGGCAATGGCCGATGTAATTACTCTGCCATCATATTTTGAAACATTTGGTCTCTCTATTGCAGAAGGGATGGCTATGGGAAAACCAGCTGTAGCCTATGCCGTCGGTGGCATAACGGAAATCATTACTGATAAAAAAGATGGTTTTTTAATTCCTTATGGGCAAAAAGAACTTCTTCTCCAAAAACTAGACCTACTAGCAATTAATAAAACGATGCGCACCCAAATGGGTTTAGCAGCGACAAAAAACATCACTGCCTCTTTCTCAGAAACAGTGATGTTTGAAAAAATAACTGCACTCTATCGCGACATTATTTCTTGAATATCCGTTAAACTACTAGGAAATAAAACGCCTGCATTTTTCATTATTTTTTTATAAGGAGGCAAAACAGGACTATTTGCGAAATCAGATAAACTTATCGCTTTTACTTGCTGAACTTTTCTAGGCCGAGAAAAACAGCGCACATTCAGCAAAGCCGTAGATTGATAACTGATAACTGCTAATAGATTTTCACTACTAGCAAAGATTATTTCCGCTGGAATAATGCTATAGCTCAACTTTAATTGCGGAAAATTTTGCTTGTAGTAGGCTATTTTTTCTGCTCTATCGTTGGGATGAGGCTTGTAGATTAACTGAGTATTAGGGGGACAGACAGATAATACTTGCTCTAAACACTTCCTCTCCTCAACCTGAGTAAACCATCCTTTCTCAATTAATGGTTGACTTAAAAATAACACTGTAGGCGAGGTAAAATCTACGGGCAATAAATTCTTAGCCTGTAAAATCTGCATGGCAGTATCAATATTTTCTTTGCTTATCGCCCGTGTCTCGGGAGAATAACGCTGTAAAAGGTCAGGTGCATACATATAATCTCCTAAGCCAGCAGTACTAGCACTAGCTGTTATGGTGTTCAAATTTATAGATGTCTTTATCCCAGATATATATTGCAAAAGACGCAATCGCCAGCGATGAAAGTGAGCATGCCACCAAGAACGACACCTATCGGCATTATAATACGAAAAAAGGCCATCCTCATAACGCCAAAATTTTGTCAATCCTAAACTGGCCACTAATAATTGATTTTGAGGGTCAATATCACTACCTAAAAAAACTTGTTCAATCCCTAAATTCCCCATGTTTTTTTGTACATCTAACACTTGCTGGCGATAGCTCTTACTTTTATTGCGACTCGAAAGCCAATTTCCGAGGGAAAAAACCCTTTGATAACCAGCATTTTCACTCATTAAATACGATAAGAGCATGTCTTTTGACCATTTAGAAAAACCATGTGGATGTATCAAGGACAAGTAATTTTCATCTTCAGAAAACAAACTGTTGGCAAGAATAAAACAAGTCAAAAGATGATACGGCGTATTCACTATAAATAAATTTTTCTTCATTTCCCTAACTGCAATGCAGTAATCCTCCATACTGATACTTTTTAAAATTCTCTCACAGTGTAACACATCTTCAGAATACCTGACAACCATGCCATAGAAAGGATTAAGATTTTTATGAATTTTATCTGTCCGAAAAAAAATATTGGCAATCAAATAGATGAAAAAAGTGCCCTTCACATTGCCTATGGCGTAGATGCTAACTTTGGATTTCCCTTAGGCGTGAGCATCTCTTCCGTAGTTCTCAATAATCAAAATCTCCCCATCGTCTTTCACATCTTTACCGATGGTTTATTTAGTGATGATATGCGTCGCCTCACTGCCTTAGGCCAAAAATTTAAAAATATTGCCCTTTATATTTATAAGATAAATTTAAAAAATATTAACTTTTTGCCAACAGGCTTTATTTGGACTAGAGCAGCCTACTACCGTATTTTTGTGGCTACTAATTTAGCATCAATAACAGATAGATTTATTTATCTAGATGCTGATATTATCTGCTTAAAATCACTTTTACCATTGTGGGTTAGAGATTTTGAAAATAAAATTGCCATAGTGGTAGCAGACGATACTTCTATGGTAAAATATGCACAAAAACAATTCTCCTTTAATAGCGACAAATATTTCAATTCTGGTATGCTCCTAATAAATGTAGAAAATTGGAATAGAGAAAATATTTCCAATCAATTCTTACACACCTTTCAAGAGAAAAATAATTTTAAATATTTTGACCAAGATTGTTTAAATATTTTATTACAAAATAAACTTTTATTTGTCGAAAATATATACAATTATATCTACCATCTCTCTTCTAATTGCCAAGATATACCTAAAGATACCGTATTATTACACTATTCATCCACAGTTAAACCTTGGCAAAGTTGGGGACAGTTTCACTTTCTTTCCCGACTCTGGTTAAAATATCGCGATTACTCTCCTTGGTACGATGTTCCCATCGTGCAACCGACGACATACAAACAAGCTAAATTCATGGCTCGTACTATGAAAAAATTACATAATTATCCACAATATATAAAATGGATATTGCGATATGCTTACTGGAAAATGAGCGATAAATTGTTAAGAAGGGAATAATAATATGTCTTACGTCCAAGAAAAATTTAGTTTTGCCTATACCAATTCGTCCCAAAAGGAACAGCCTTGCTATCACCTTGGGTACGGGGTAGATGACAATTATATGCGCTGTTTGGCTACTTCTATAACTTCCTTTTGTGCCAATAATCCCAAACGAAACTTAATCTTTCATATCATCACAGCTGGATTACACACCCAAAATAGGGAAAAGTTGAAAGAATTAGCTGAGAACCTACATACTACAATTTATCTGTATACTATCGATACTGCCAAGCTTCTCACCTTACCATCTTTTGCCCACTTACCACTAGCAACATATTTTCGCTTTCTCTTTCCCCTCATTTTGCCCCAAGAAAAATACATCTATTACTTGGATGCCGATATAGTTTGTTTACGAGATGCCACCAATTTATTCTCCATTAATCTGGAAAAACCGTATCTAGTGGCTGCTGTTCCAGATTTACCATGGATGAATAAGAAACGCAATACTGCTCTATCTCTCGAAAATCACACTTATTTTAATGCTGGCCTTTTAATCATCAATGTCCCCGCTTGGAATGATTTCAAGGTAATGGACAAAGTCCTTTCCATTCTCCATGCCGACCCGAAACGGTATCGCTATTTAGACCAAGATGCCCTCAATGTCCTCTTGACACAAAAAATATACTATCTCCCCAGTATCTATAATACGATTGACTATCACCACAGTGCCGTCGATAAGATTGTACTTTTACACTTTGCAGCCCATCCTAAACCATGGACGGTAGCTTGGAATATTCACATTGATAAAGAAGATTTTGCCTACGATATCTATCATAAATATGAGCAAATGACCCCGTGGAAAAATTCGCCCTTAGAGTATCCTAAAAATTACAAAGATATGAAAGTTTACTCCAAAGTCCTACGTAAAAAAGGCTACTGGAAGGAATCATTAATTTGGTACTGGCACTATCTACTAAAAAAAATAGCTAAATAATCCTTCCTCATATGTAGCTTCTCATTATGTCAATATTGAAAGGAAGAAATTGCGGTTTGGCACAACAGGCCACCTAATACTATGAAAAATTTTCTAATTATCAACACTTCATTTTTTGGCGACATCTTATTAACGGGACCACTCTGCAGTGGCATAAAAAAATCATACCCAGATGCTACTATCACATTTATAGTTAATAGCCCTTTTACCGAAGCGGCCATGTATTTAGATGGTGTTGATAATGTCATCGTCTACGATAAAAAAGGACGGCATCGCGGTATATCTGGCATTTATAAATTTTACAAAGAATACCGCCATGACTTAAAGGGAAAAATAGATGCAGCCTTTATCATTTACGGTAACGAGCGCGGTATTTTATTGGCCTACCTATTTAAAGCGAAGCACATTTATGCTCACAAAAAAGGTTTTTTCACTGCCTTCCTCTCTCCTACTAAACTGCCCTCTCTTAGTAAGAACAAGCATATGCAAGATATAAATTTAGAATTACTGTCTCACTATACTGGCAAAAAGTATCCAGAATTGCCCATGTCTTACACTCCACCACAAAGTGCTCATGACAAAGTAACAGAGCTATTGCATAAACATGGCCTCTCTGCAGAAATGCCTTACATTTGCCTCTGTCCAGTCTCAAAATTAGCGATAAAAGATATGCCCATTTCAACTTGTATTCAAATATTGCAATTTTTTGCCTCCACTTCCTACCAAGTCATTCTCACGGGAGCAGGGCAACGTGCCGTGCGCTACAGTGAAGAACTTTCCAAGTTAAATAAAGATTATATAGATTTCACCAACGCTACTTCTCTAGCAGAACTAGGAGCTCTTCTACAAAATAGTCGTGCTTTAATCAGTGTCGATACGGGGACGATGCATATGGGCTTATCAGTTGGTACACCAGTTATTGCCCTATTTTACATTGCCTCTCCAGAACATCTAGAGAAGTGGTCACCCAAACCTCATCTATATAAAACCGTAGTGCTAAAAGAAACTGATTTAACGCCACAAAATATCTTTAATAGCACACTAAAATTAATCGAAGATTAGAAATTTTGTTATTTTACAAGAACTAACTTCATATCTGAAATAAATGCGTTTATGTCAACTTAAAAGTTGTGAGCTTAAAACTCGCAACTTTATTTTTTTGATAAAAATAGCGAGGACCATTGCTTTTTAGCAAAACTCCTCGCTTATTTCTCAATCAACGCTGGGGAATACCTTTACTGGTTTTAAATATTTATTCATTATTTTACCTACACCGAGATAATTTTCTTCAGTAGTCTTAACCAAAACGACCTCTTCTTTACAAAATGTATCTATCCGCACTGTTTGGCCATGTTGAAAGCGCACAGCCCAAGGCTCTAAAAGAGTAAAGACCGGCAAAAAATGCTGTGCAAAAGACAAAGGCAACAGTCTTTCTAGAGGATTTTCTCTAATTTCCATTTCAGAAACAGCTTCTTCCAATAGAAATGGCCCTACCTGAGTTCGCAATAAAAAGCCCATCGTTGCAGGAATGCCAATATAGGCACCGATATCTTGACAAAGTGAACGAATATACGTTCCCTTAGAACAACGTGCCTCCAACATTATCTTGCGCTCATCATCACTATTATTTAAGGTTAAAGCATGAACTGTAACCTGTCGTTTCGGCATATCAACTTGAATATTGTTACGTGCTAAGTTATACGCTCTCTCACCTTGAATTTTAATAGCTGAATATTGTGGTGGTTGCTGCCAAATTGTCCCACTAAATTGAGCTGCTAAAGCCGCTAAATCTTCTGGCCAAGCAACATTTTCATCGCGCAAAAGGACCTTGCCAGTATCGTCGCCACTATCTGTCTTAATGCCTGCCCAAATTTCAGCAATATATCCCTTTTCTACTTCACTCATAAATTCTATTAAACGCGTAGCCTGCCCTAGAGCAATCGGTAATACTCCAGCAGCAGCGGGGTCCAAAGTACCAGCATGGCCAACTTTTTTTTGCCCATAAATACGCCTAATACAACTGACCGCATCATGTGATGTCATTCCAGGTGGTTTTAAAAAATTGATAAAGCCGTTATATTCCATGGTCATCTTTATCCTCTTGCAATACTTTTTCCAAACAATCTATCAACAGCTGTTTTGTCGTTCCCAAATCATGTTTTAGTGTAATTCCTGCTGCATGTATGTGCCCACCGCCACCAAATTTCTCCGCTACTTCGGCGACATTTAAGGACCGAGAACGCATACTAACCCTAGATAACTGTGGTTCCACATATTTGACAAAAAGCGATACATCTACACCTTTTACGGCCCGGCCATAATTGACAATATCTTCCGTGTTATGGCATTTTTCTAACATCTCTTTAGGAGCAGTTAAAACTGCCAGACGACCATTGGCTCTTATTTCCATCGTCTGAATAGCTTCCGCCAAAATTTGTAATTGCTCTAAAGAACGTTCCATCATTGCTTCTGATACACTTACTGCCTCCGCTCCAGCGGTTAATAAATCAGCTGCAATACGCATTGTTTCTGCCGTTGTATTAGCATATCGGAAGAAACCACAATCTGTTGCTATAGCTGTATATAAACAAGTTGCTATTTGGGCGTTTAAATTAATCCCCATTTCTCTTAACAGTTGATAGATGACTTCACCAGTAGCAGCACATTGTGGTTCGTTATATAAATAAGTTGCTTGCTGATTATTGGTGCGGTGATGGTCTAAATTGAGAATAGGTGCCTTTATCAAGGAACTTGTTTTCCCTATTCTTTCATTATCACAATCAACCACTATTAATAAATCAATATCTGTAATTTCCCCAACTGGTTTTTTAAATAATTCCCATCCAGGTAAAATATGGTAATTATCTGGCATATCATCATCCAAAAATAGTCGTACATCAACTATTTTCGTTCTCAAAGCATGATAGAGTCCTAATGCCGACCCCAAGGAATCACCATCCGGATTCAAGTGCGGAGAAATGGCAATGTGTTTTGCTTGTCTGATAATTTCTCCTGCTCTTTTTAATGTAATCTCACTCATCAAAATTTACCTCGTTTATTTCTTTCAATGACTTATTTGGCAACAAATTTACCTTCCTACTTTATCGTCAAATTATTGGCACTAAAGCACCTATTATTGAGAAAAGACAGTTGCGCTTTTGCACAACTGTCTTTGTATCATTTATTGCCTTCATCGCGATGAATCTTATTGATAATCCCCTGGATATGGGCACTGTATTGCATCGTCGTATCCGGAAATAATTCTATTTCAGGTACATAACGCATTCTCACTTTTTGCGCTAAAGAATGACGGATATAAGCCTGCGATTTTTTCAATGCTTCCCAGCTATCCTCCACCTGCGATTTACTTCCCAATACACTGATATAAATGCGTGCATGGCGCAAATCAGGCGTCAGTTTCACGCTAGTTACAGTGACAAAGCCCAAATGGGGATTGTGCATATCTCTGAGGAGAATGTTACCAACAGCATGCTTTATCTCCTCTTGTAACTTCTCTACACGTACTCCCAATTTTCTTACCGCCTTACTGCTTTATTTCTTCCATGATGTACGGTTCTATGATGTCTCCCGCCTTAAAGTCACGATAACCATCTATGGTGATACCACATTCAAAGCCAGCAGCTACTTCTTTTACATCATCTTTAAATCTGCGTAAAGAGTCGAGTTTACCTTCAAAAACAACTATATTATCGCGCAAAATGCGAATATCAGAAGTATTGGTGATTTTTCCTTCCAATACATACGAACCAGCGACCAATGCTTTAGAGAATTTCATAACCTGTCTAATTTCTACCTTGCCCTGAATAACTTCTTTATATTTCGGAGCAAGCATACCCTTCATTGCTGCTTCAATATCACTAATAGCTTCATAAATGACCCGATATGTGCGAATATCAACTTTTTCTGTATCAGCAACACGACGTGCATTGTTATCGGGGCGCACATTAAAGGCAATGACCAAGGCATTCGATGCCGAAGCCAACATGACATCGGATTCATTTACTGCCCCAACTGCGGCATGAATGATGTTAATACGCACTTCATCACTCTTATTGAGTCCCAATAATGAAGATGATAGCGCTTCCAAAGACCCTTGCACATCGGCTTTTAACAAGATGTTAAAGTCTTTGATATTTCCAGCACTAATCTGCTGGAATAAATCATCGAGTGATACCTTTTTATTGTTAATCAATTCAGTACGTTGTTTTTCAATGCGTTTTTCCGCAATAGTTTTAGCTAAATGTTCTTCTAAAGCTGCCATTTCATCGCCCGCTTCTGGAACATCAGACAAACCGAGCACTTCTACTGGCATTGCTGGACCAGCCTTCTTCACTTTTTCCCCACGGTCATTTATCATTGCTCTAACCTTGCCAAAAGCAGTTCCGGCAACAATAGAATCACCGATATGCAAAGTACCATTTTGCACTAAAACAGTAGCTACTGGCCCGCGTCCCTTGTCTAAACGCGCTTCAATGATAATACCTCTGGCTTGGTGATTAGGATTAGCTTTCAATTCTTGCACTTCTGCCACCAGCAAAATCATTTCTAACAACTCGCCGATACCCTGTTTCTTTTTAGCCGAAACAGGCACCATAATAGTATCTCCGCCCCAATCTTCCGCAATTAATTCGTGATTTGCCAACTGCTGTTTGACATTCTCCGGATTGGCACCTGGTTTATCAATCTTATTGATAGCTACTACGATTGGCACTTTTGCTGATTTAGCATGGTTAATTGCTTCTAAAGTCTGTGGCATAACACCATCGTCAGCAGCTACTACCAAAACGGCAATATCAGTAGCTTGCGCTCCTCTTGCCCGCATTGCGGTAAAAGCTTCATGCCCTGGCGTATCTAAAAAGGTAATCTTCTTGCCATTACACATAACCTGATAAGCACCGATATGTTGAGTAATACCACCTGCTTCACTAGATGTAACTGAAGTTTTTCTGATGACATCTAGCAAGGAAGTTTTGCCATGGTCGACGTGGCCCATGACGGTAACAACTGGCGAACGCGGAATTAAATCCTCTGCCTTATCTTCATATTCTGGAATTTCCGTCAAATCAACCTCTGGTGGTAACTCTTCCACCTTGATATTAAATTCTTCTGCTACCAATGCCGCTGTATCATAATCTATTTCTTGATTGATAGTTGCCATACAACCGAGCATCATCAATTTTTTTATAACGTCAGTAGCGGCATAGGTCATCTTGCTCGCTAATTCTTTTACTGAAATACTTTCGCCCACTTTGATTAATTTTGGACGAACGATTTCCTGTTTTTGTACTGGAACTTGTTCTTTATTATTGCGATTATTGCCACGCCAATTTTTCTTGCCAGAACGCTTATTGGCATTGCCGTTATTCATAGTATTTTTATTATTAGCAAATCTATTATGATTATTGTTATTTCTCTTCTGCAAATTCTTCTTATTATCCTTCATACTATTTTCTCGGTACTTACCTGAACTATTGGTCTTTGCTTCCACTCTATGATTGCCATGCTCATGGTTTCTCTGTTCGTGATTTCTTGCCCCAGACATATTGTTTCTGTTATTGGAAGAATTGTGACCGACATGTTGGGTATTTGTCTTCTGACCTCTTACATTTTGTTGCTTCTGTCCACGAATATTGCTTTTTTGTTTGGTCACATTATTGCCATGTTGTGAGCTAGCGGAAGTTTTCTGTTGTCCAACAAATTTATTTCTGTTTGTATTATTCTTTTCCGTATTATTCATCATCTTTCCATGCATATTAGACGAATTGCCATGTCTATTTTTTCCATTATTAAACTGTTTATGTTCTGGCGAATGATTTTCTCTGCCAGCTTCAACATGGGATGTATGCAAATTATTGCTCATCTTTTTCTGACGGTCATTTTTATGTTGATTATTTTTTTCGGGCAGTTGGTGCTTACCCAAAGTCGTTGGAACATTTTTGCTTGCAGATGTTAATGCCGACTTATGCCCTTCAGTAACTACTACCTGTGCCTTGGAATTGGTGCTCTGTCTCAAAGAACCTGCTAATAACTCTCTTTCCTTATCTCCCACAGTGTTACGAGCATCTCTTACTTGAATATTATGTTTCTTCAAGATATCCAAAATAGTCTTACTATCGGTCTTAAATTCTTCTGCCAGCTTATATATTCTGTATTTGGACATCAATCCACCCCCGTTATATCTTATAATTTCATTTTTTTCTCAATAGCGACAGCAAAACCGCTATCACACACAGCGACGGCTGCTCGCTCCCCCTTTCCTATACATTGTCCTAGCGCATCCTTAGTATCGCTCAAAACAAAATAAGGAATTTTATACCTATCAGCTAAAATTTTATAATCTTTAGCTGTATTGACAGCTACATCTGCCGCTATCAATAAAAGCACTGCTTCTTTCGCTTCCATCGCCTTACGCAAGGCAAAGTCTCCTGAGACGACTTTGCCAGCTCTAGCCGCCATACTTAAAATATTATTTATTTTCATCATGTTCAAACTCATTTTTCAATGCCGTATAGACGGCCTCATCTATTTTCATTTTAAAAGCTTTTTCTAGCTTTTTTTCTTTGATTGCTTTTTCTAAACAATCTCTTTTTTTGCAAAGATAAGCCCCTCTACCTGGTTTTTTACCAACTGTATCCACCGAAAATTCTCCTTGTGGACTTTTCACAATGCGAATGAGTTCTTTCTTTCTGTGCATCTCTTGACAACCAATGCACATACGCTCTGGCATTCTCTTTATCATATTATAACACCTTTTCTATTCAATGGAAAAAGCTTCTTCTCCAGTAACCTTAACAAACTGCATATCGCTATCATCTGTTTCTGCCGCCTGTGTTTCACTCTTAATATCAATTTTCCACCCAGTCAATTTGGCAGCTAAACGGGCATTTTGCCCTTCCTTACCAATCGCCAACGAAAGATGATAATCTGGTACTACCACACGAGACATTTTTTCGTCCTCTTGAATAGCAACTGAAGTGACCTGAGCTGGACTAAGAGCATTAGCAATGTATACTTTCGGGTCAGCATTCCATTTAACTATGTCTATTTTTTCGCCGTTTAATTCATTGACAATAGTCTGAACACGTACGCCTTTAGGACCTACACAAGAGCCAACTGGGTCGATATTGCTATCAGTCGCATATACGGCAATCTTAGAACGCATGCCTGGTTCTCTAGCAACAGATTTTATTTCGACTACACCCTCGCTAATTTCAGAAACTTCTAATTCAAAAAGACGTTTCAATAAGTTTGGATGCGTTCTAGAAAGGATAATTTGCGGTCCCTTAGATGTTTTCTTGACATCAACTATGTATAACTTCAGGCGCTGATTAGCAAAGTATTTTTCTGTTGGAATCTGTTCTGCTGGCGTTAAAATAGCCTCTGTTTTTCCCAAATCAATGATGATGTTTTTGTTTTCAACGCGCTGTACAATACCAGTCAGAATATCGCCGACGCGATTTATATACTCGTCATAGACCATATTGCGTTCTGCTTCTTTGATGCGTTGCACTACTACCTGTTTTGCCGTTTGAGTAGCCAATCTGCCAAAAGAAGCTGGCGTAATTTCTTCCTCAATGGTATCTCCGACCACACAATGCGGATTAATTTTACGAGCATTTTGTAGACTTTCTTCTAAAACGTCATTTTCTACAACATCTACCACGTTCTTAATGGCATAGACATGAAATTCTCCTGTATTGCGGTCTAAAAAAACACGTACATTTTGTGCTTGAGAATTAAAATTCTTTTTATAGGCAGCTATTAAAGCAGATTCTATTGCATCAAAGAGAATTTCTGGAGAAATGCCTTTTTCTTTGCCAACTTCCTTAAAAGCATTTAAAAATTCTTTGTTCTGTGTAGCCAATTAATTTCTTCCTTTCATCCTGCTATCAAAAATCAATGTGCAAACATATTTTTGCTATTTGTGAACGAGGTATCTCCATCTGTCCATCCAACATAATCGTGTCTGCGGAAAAACCAGTTAGTACGCCGGTAAGCTCTTTTTTACCTGATATGCTCTTGTATAGGGTTATATCCACAGCTTTACCCTGTTCGCGCAGCAAATCTTTTTCTTTTTTCAACTGTCTACCCAAACCTGGCGAGGACACTTCCAATATATAGGCATCTCTAAATAGATTTTTTTCTTCCAAAATATCATCTAAGCGCTTGCTGATTTTTTGGCAATCATCTAAATCTATTCCACCATCTTTATCGACAAAGATGCGTAAATACCAATCTCTTTCTCGCACATATTCTACATCAACGAGTTCATATGGAGTATCTTGAAGTAAATCCTCCACTATACGCTCTACCTCTGTTTCTATTCTGCCACCCATTCTGTCACCTCAAACTTATATTTTAAATAAATTTATTGCTCAATCATGCAAACAAATAAAGTTTTATTAATAACACTAAAGAGTGGGCTTGCACCCACTCTTTAATATATCAACGCTATATTTACACTTTATCATTATATCATAGGTCAAATGTATTGTAAATATAGGTTTTTCAGGCTCTCTCAAAACTATCTTTTCATTTTAAAAAAACTTTTTTTACACTTGAAAATAATTCCCGTTCCCATCGCCAATTTATTTTTGGATTAATATCTACTCCTACTAGAAATAACATGAGTAATTTTATTTCACTACACATAAAAATCATAAATAGTGAGATTTGTTAAATCTACTACTCACTTTTTCTTACGCAACTCCTCCAATTTTTCCAAAACATCAGCCTGTAAATAATCCGCCAATTCATTTCTTCCCTTCGGAACAGATACCTTGTGAATGTATTGCTTGCGCATCTTTTTTTTGGCATTTTTTACTGCCATTTGTAATTCCCTCACTGTGATGCGATAAGCGCCAGCTCCCAAAATAGTATTTTGTTCTGCTCCGTCCGAAGTGACGACAAAAACTTCTTTTCCTTCATGAGAAAAATAGTATGCCAAACGTTCAATATAACTGTCTGCCGTTTCTTTTTCTTTGGTATAAATTATCGCAAAATGTTTATCATGATATTCCGTACTACGACAAGATTTCGTGTATAAAGCCTGTATTTCTCGTTAAAATAACCAACAGAGTGCGTATCAGATATTTATATTTCCATTTCTACTCTGTACAACGATAATTCTGTTCACATCAGCTCGCTATACCCATGCAGTTCCCTCTGGAACATCTCAGTGTTTCCATTGAGCACAGACTATATCTTATCCTGCAACCTAATCTGTTCAGGCCTGTCCATATCCCTAACCTATCGCTTGTCAGGTACTTCCCTCAAGAGGAATAGTCGTTGAGCTTTCTCCTATTCAGAGCTTAGTTGCTGATTACCCATTTCAAGCACTTAGGATTTAACCATATGCCATGTATCTGATTTTTTCTACTTTCGTCACCTTCACATTTAACCTTTTTGCATGTTTATGTTGTGGTTCAAATACCTTTAGGGGTTTCCAGCAGTTAAAACAGTGTTGATGCCTTTATCAGCAATCTTTATATGCTTATCTCTAAACATACTGACTGGAATTATTACCGCATGTATATTCTCATACGATAATTTCAATCAAAAACAATCGTAATATCATAATTTTCATATGCTCCATATTCCCGCAGGATGTGAATGAGTTTATCTCTGGAATATTCTAAATCTCTATCTAAAAGACCCGGCCAACAATTAATAACATTATATCCATCTACTAATAATTGAGGACGCGGTAAGCTTCTCATAGTTATCCTTTCATCGCTTTTCGTTGCCGATAAACCTCATACAACAAAATCGCTGCCGCATTAGACGCATTAAGCGAATTTACCTTTCCCCGCATTGGAATGCTAAGTAAGTAATCACATTTTTCTTTAACCAAGCGAGTAATTCCTTTCCCTTCACTGCCAATAACTATGGCCATAGGCCCAGAAAAATTCCCCTCCGTATAAGATTGTTTAGCTTCAGCATCTGTTCCAGCAATCCAGAAGCCTCTCTTTTTCAAATCTTCCATGGCGCGAGCTAAATTATTTACCCGCATAACAGGTACATATTCAATTGCTCCGGCCGATGTTTTGGCCACGGTAGAGGAGAGTGGGCAACTACGATGCTTCGGTATTATTACACCATCTGCTCCTACGGCATCAACTGTACGGATAATAGCGCCAAGGTTATGGGGGTCTTCTAATTCATCTAAAATGACAAGCAAAGGGTCTTCTTTATCCAACAAATTGTCGAGTACAACATCGAAATCCGCATATTCTACTGGTGCAACATAAGCTATAATCCCCTGATGTTTCGCCGTACCACATAATTGTTCTATCTTTTTTTGCGGAACTCTACTGGTCAAAACCTTTTTTTCTTTCGCCAACTCAACTATTTCATGCAGAGAACCACCATGAGCATTATCAGCAAACAAAATTTTGTTGATAGCGCGCCGTCCTTTCAATGCTTCACGCACAGCATTGCGACCAACTAAAATATCGGCAGTATCTGTCTGTTCATTAGAAATAGGAATTCTCTTTTTTTTATTATTACCGTGACTTTTCATATTTATTCCTCACGCAATTTTATCATATTTTCAAATTCACCACAGGTCATTTTTCCCTCTGAGCAAATGCCCTTCGATACGCAATCTGGCCCTGCATTTTTAAACAACAACGGCGCTACTTTCTTTACTTCTTTCAGCATTAAATTGGCCATCATTCTGATTTCCCATTGGGCTCTATTACAACACCGTAAGGAAAAGAAATTCAAGAGAGAACGAGCATTAAACGTCATGACTATTTTAGTTTCTGTAGCATTGGCCAGAGAATAACGCGCATCTTCTTTGGGAATTCCCATTTCAGTCAAAGCATTGTACGTATCCCTCACATTGTCCATTAAAGCCAAAAATTTTTCCTTAGCCTGTGCATTTCTAGCAATTGTCGGAGGCACAATGTATTCAAAATCATGTTCCGATACATAACGCTGTGATTGTTGCGAATATGACGCGATGCGATGACGTACTAATTGATGAGTCAAAACACGCGAAATCCCTTCAGCAGCAAAAGTAAAGGTGACATGTTCTAGTGTAGACCAATGACCTAGTTCAACAATTTTACGCACCAAATTTTGTACCTGCTTATCGCTCATGGTCTCTTCTAATTCGCTAGCGCCTATAGGCGAATAACAAAGTCTAGCGGCCATAGCCACCACGCGCTCGGGCTCTGCTGTATACCTCATTAATTTTATCTTCATGATTTTCTCCTTTAAAAGAACAATCTACCCCACATGATGCCGGGGTAGATTGCTAAAAATTATTCGTGTGAGAAAGCGTCTTTCAAAATTACGTCGTGTGAACCGCCTTCTACAATGCTGGTTGCTGAAACCAATGTTAATTTCGCTTTTTCTTGGAATTCTTTAATATTTAAAGCACCACAATTGCACATGGTAGAGCGAATCTTACTCAAGGACAAATCAACATTATCTTTTAAAGCGCCGGCATATGGAACATAAGAATCAACGCCTTCTTCAAAAGATAATTTATTTTTCTGTCCACCTAAATCATAACGTTGCCAATTACGTGCTCTATTGGAACCTTCACCCCAATATTCTTTGTAATAAGTGCCATTAATGCGAACTTTGTTTGTTGGGCTTTCATCAAAACGAGAGAAATAACGGCCGAGCATCATAAAATCTGCTCCCATAGCCAAGGCCAAGGTCATATGGTAATCGTGTACTAAACCACCATCTGAACAAATCGGAACATATATACCAGTTTCCTCATAGTATTCATCACGAGCCTTAGCAACATCGATAATAGAAGTAGCTTGGCCACGGCCAATACCCTTCGTTTCTCTGGTTATACAGATAGAACCTCCACCGATACCAACTTTGACAAAATCTGCTCCCGCTTCTGCCAAGAATCTAAAACCATCAGCATCGACAACATTTCCAGCGCCCACTTTGACGCGGTCGCCAAAATGCTCATGAATGTAATTTAAAGTAATACGTTGCCATTCTGTAAAACCTTCAGAAGAGTCAATGCAAAGAACATCTGCGCCAGCCTCCACTAATGCCGGTACACGTTCTGCATAGTCACGTGTATTAATACCAGCACCGACCATATAGCGCTTCTTGCTATCAATCAACTCATTCTTATTTTCCTTATTATCGGTATAATCCTTGCGGAAAACCATATAACGCAAACACTGATTGCGGTCTACCAAAGGCAACATATTTAATTTTTTATCCCAAATAATGTCATTAGCCTGAGACAACGTTGTTGTTTCCGCATCTGCATAAACTAATTTAGAAAATGGGGTCATAAACTCTTTGGCTTGCATGGACATCGGCATTCTCGTAATACGATAATCACGGCTAGTAACTATACCGAGTAATTTACCAGTATCAGTACCATCTTCTGTTACCGCCATGGTGGAGTGACCGGTAGCTTCTTTTAATTCCAAAATTTCCCCTAAAGTAGTAGTCGGTTTAATATTAGAATCACTATTTACGAAACCGGATTTATAATTCTTAACCTTGGCAACCATTTCAGCCTGCTTTTCTATACTTTGCGAGCCATAAATAAAAGATAAACCGCCTTCTTTAGCTAAAGCAATAGCCATGGTATCGTTAGAAACCGCCTGCATGATAGCAGAAACCATCGGTATATTTAAAGAAATAGCGGGTTCTTCTCCTTTTTTAAAGCGAACCAACGGGGTCTTTAAACTTACATTATCTGGAATGCACTTGTCAGAAGAATAGCCAGGAACTAACAAATATTCCCCAAAAGTATGAGATGCTTCTTTGTAATAGTATGCCAAAATTATCACTCTTTCTCTATATATTTTTATAAAACCTACTAACTAATTTAATTAAGATTTACCAAACTTTTGTCATAAATTTATCTCTAATTTTATAAGCACCATATAATAACAATCATTTGATACTCTGACCAATCTTCCTCTGTATCTTCATGGAATGATATAAATTTAACCTATTCATACAGGTTACAGATTTACCATCTTTCCACAATGAAATTTGTTATCCTTGAAAAATATATTAATATTACCCATTTATTATGGCTTGTGAGTATGGGCGAAATAGATGAAAACTACATTAACCACAACAAAACCGAATAGTAAATATAATTTGTCACTTTTATACAAAACACGCTCACCAAACACTATCATTAAATTTCACCTAAAAACTTCACTTAAACGAATGGCTAAATTTTCATCAATACCACATGATATATAAATAATTGCAGCCGGTATATTGTCTTTTGCATTGCCAAATTTCAGCTTTTTTAAAATAATACTTTCTAAGTTCACCGGTTGCGTTCCTTTATTGCAAAATTAGGTAAGAATGTAAAAAAATAGTATTATTATATGATAATATTTTATAAACTTTTATTCAAGTGTTTTTAAAAATTTTTCTACTGCTGTTCTTATCAAGCCACTAGAAAAGCCCTTTCGATAGAAATAAGCACAAATTTTTTGATAATCATCGTCAGGAAGAAATTTTTTCTGCAACATCTGCTCTAATAAAGCACCTTCATACCTATCCTGTTCTTCTCTATTAGGCTGTAAAGAAGCAATCACGTCTTCAGCAAAACCATTTTGCAACAACTTCTGCCGAATTTGCAAAAAACTGTAATTGCCGTTGTGCAAATATCTTTGCCACTCCCTATGACAAAGTGCGGTATCATCAAGATAACCGCACTTTAATAATTTCTCTATCGCTACATCTATTTCATTTTCTGTATAACCACAGCGCATCAATTTTTTACGCAAATTATACACAGTATAGTCATGAACTGACAAAAAATCAACTGCCCTTACTAATGCCGTTTTATTACTTTTCTTGACTGGTTTCTTCCACATCAGCATTATCCTTAACATTCTTCACTACTACAACGGTTTCTCCTTTAGTAGTAGCAGTAATTGCTTTTTTCGCTTCTTTCGCTTCTAATTCCTTTTGTCTATCTGCCTTGACCTTGGCTCTAATCTTATCCTCTATTTCCTGGCAAAGGTCAGGATTTTCTTTTAAAAATTGCTTGGCGTTTTCTTTCCCTTGTCCAAGGCGATTACCATTATAAGAGTACCAAGTACCGCTCTTATCTACGATTTCATAATTGACCCCCAAATCGATAACACTGCCTTCGCGAGAAACACCTTCACCATACATGATATCAAATTCGGCCTGTCTAAATGGTGGAGCAACCTTATTTTTAACCACCTTAATTCTAGTACGGCTACCTACAACTTCAGTTCCTTGTTTGATGGTATCAATTTTGCGAACATCTAAACGCACCGTGGCATAAAATTTCAATGCTCTGCCACCAGTAGTAGTTTCTGGATTACCAAACATGACACCCACTTTTTCACGAATCTGGTTGATGAAAATAGCCGTCGTACGTGACTTGCTGATATACCCAGTCAATTTGCGCATTGCCTGTGACATCAAGCGTGCTTGCAAACCGACATGGGAGTCGCCCATTTCCCCTTCAATTTCTGCTTTAGGCACTAAGGCAGCTACCGAATCCACAATTACTACATCAATAGCGCCACTTCTCACCAAAGCATCAGCTATATCCAAGGCCTGTTCACCGTTATCTGGTTGAGAAATAAGCAAATTATCAATATCTACTCCTAATTTTTGGGCATAAACAGGGTCTAAAGCGTGTTCAGCATCGATAAAAGCTGCCATTCCGCCCGCTTTTTGTGCTTCGGCAGCGATGTGTAGTGCAATAGTCGTCTTCCCAGAGGATTCTGGTCCATATATTTCCACGATTCTGCCTCGCGGCACACCGCCAACACCGAGAGCAATATCCAAAGGCAAATTGCCGGTATGAATGACCTCAATATTCATATTAGAAGCCGCTTCTCCCAACCGCATAATAGAGCCCTTGCCAAAATCTCGTTCTATCTGTTTTAAAGCATTTGCCAAGGCCTGTTCTTTATTAAATCCTTTTGTATTTTTTTCCATTTATAATATCCTCAAAGTAAATTTATCATATTTTTCTACAATTATAACAACTTTTTCAAGCAAATGCAATTATCCAGTCAAGAAAGCTGAATATTTAAGAATGAGCTGTCAATCCACCATCTATACTGATTACACTGCCAGTTCTGACTCTCCCATCTGGAGAATTTGTTCACGGAAATGCGCTACTATTCCGCTGTTCTATTTCGAACACCTCGTGATTTTTCACGAGCACAGACTATCTCTTTTCCCACGGCATTGTCCGTTTGGGCGAAATCACTTCGGCTAGCTATCGCTTCTAGCCTACTTCCCTCAGGAGGAATAGTCGTTGAACGTTCCCTTTTTCAGGGCTTCGCTGCTGATTAGCGATAAACTGACACTTAGGATTTAACCGTATGTCATCTGATTAATTTTTTTTGCTTTCGCTACCTTCACGTCCATGTTTATTTCACCATCACGTTGTAGTTTAATCAGCTTTACGCCTTTCCAGCAATTCAATTTCTTTATTATATGTAAAATTACATACTATGCACACTAGTTACCCAATATGCTTACTAAACAGATTAATTGCCTCTTTGAATTAACCGCTTCTCTCTCTAGATTTTAAGAAACGACGTGGCAATAATTTTTAATAAAGCTGGCTTTTTCTGAAGCTAAAAAATAAATGGCATTAGCCACTTCCTCCGCTGTTCCAATGCGCCCCAAGGGATAAAAAGAGCTCATCTCAGCCTCGCTGTTATCGTCTGTCCACTGCTCTTCTGTCATGGGCGTACGGATATCACCAGGGCAAAGACAATTCACTCTTATCTTATCTAGGGCCAACTCTAAAGAAAGCGCCTTCGTAAAAACCGTTACCGCTCCCTTGCTAGCGCAATATGCCGTACAAAAATAATTGCCATTTATTCCGGCATCGGAAGAAATATTGACAATCGCCTTATTGCGCCCCTTTTTTAGTAAAGGCAATGCATACTTACACCTAATTATTATTTTTCACATGAAATCGCTACTTCCATGCAGTTCTCCGATGAACTTCTCATGCTTTCTCATGAGTACAGACTATCTCATTTCCCTCAGCATTATCTGTTAGGGCGAAACCGCTTCGACGCGCTTGCGTCTACTTCCCTTTGAGGAAATAGTCGTTGAACCTGCTCCTTTTAGAGCTTGGCTGCTGATTGCCGATTTCAAAATGTTTAGGATTTAACCTTGCATCATCCAATTTGTTTTTTTCTACTTTCGTCACCTTCACATCTATCTCTTCCGAGATTGTGTTGTGGTACAAATGGCTTTACGGTATTCCAGCAATTCAATTTCCTTTTTCATGCTCTGCCAATTTCTCGACAGGCTTACCATTTCGCCACAGGCGATTTAATAAAATACATGCCTTTTATATTAGTATCCAAAATAGTTTGAAAAAATTCTTCGTCAGTATCACCAATGGCCCGTTCGCCATAAACGCCTGCTGAATTGACCAATATATCTATCACTTTGCCTTTGTTAGCAATTTCCATACAAGCGCGCTGACAATCAACTACATTTCTTATATCAGCCTGCACAAAATGATAATTTTCTGCGTGTAATTCTGCCTGAATATCTTGATATTTCCCGACATCACGCGCCACAGCATAGACATTTGCTCCCTTTTCTAAATACAATTTTGCAGTAGCCAAACCTATGCCACTGGTTCCACCTGTTATAACTACGTTTAACAACCCAGTAATTACCTCCTAAATTAGAAAGAACGGGTCTGTACCGACAAGTACAAACCCGCTCTTTTTCATCTAAAATTATTTGTTTACTGCTGATTTTAAAGCTTTACCTGCTTTAAATACTGGGCGCTTAGAAGCTGGGATTTCAATTTCTTCTTTAGTAGACGGATTGCGACCCTTACGAGCAGCTCTTTCTTTAACTTCAAAAGTACCGAAACCGATAATCTGTACTTTTTCGCCTGTTTCTAAAGTATTCTGGATGACAGCTAAAGTAGCATTAACTGCTTTTTCTGCATCTTTCTTAGTTAAATTAGCTTGTTCAGCTACGCCAGCGATTAATTCGGATTTATTCACGAATGTGGCCTCCCTTTTTTCTTTTAAAATAATTTCACGGTTTGTGCGGGGAGAGGAAATACAGTTTACAATAAAATAACCAAACTGTCATTTAAGTCTATAAATACTCAAACTTCGCATTCTCTCTTCAACAATCCATTTCATAAGAACGAGGATAACCCGCCATACTTAGATAAAGTTCCTTACAAACAAGGCTATTATAATATATTTATTATATTTTGACAAACAAATTTTTCACTTTTTTATTATTTTTCATTTGTCAACATACCCATAATCTAGCAACTACAAAATCATCACCAAATAAATATTCTCTTCAGATGGATAAAATTCTCTCTAGTGTAAACAATGCTATGTTATCCTTCCATTCGTTTAGCCTTTTGCCATAAATCCTCTAACATTTCTGCATTCGCTTTGGACCACTCAATTTGAGATTTTTTTAATTCTCTTTCAATAAAGGTAAAGCGTTTGCGAAATTTTTTATTTGCTTCTACTGTTACCATATCGGTTTTTATTCGTATTAAATCGCTAGTTTAATACAGTTTTTACAAACTTCTCGCACTTTCATGTGAGCATAGACTATCTCTTTTCCCTCGGCATTATCCGTTAGGGCGAAACAACTTCAGTACGCTTGTACCTACTTTCCCATCGGGAAATAGTCGTTGAACCTGCTCCTCTTCAGAGCTTGGCTGCTGATTGACAATTTTCTAGCACTTAGGTTTTAACCATATACCATCTAATTAATTTTTTCTGCTTTCGCCACCGTCACGCCTACACTTCTTCAATATTGCGTTGTGGTTTAATTAGCTTTACATCTTTCCAGCAATTCAATTTCTTTGTGCCGGCTCCTAAACGCCACATACCAGTTTCCCGATATGCTTACTATAAATCGCACTAGCTGTCCAAGTAACGAACAGCATCGCTTTTTAATAAGGCAATTTCTGGATTTATGTGCTTTAAACGAGCGAAATTGACGACAGAAAAGAGCAAATCGCCCATTTCTTCCTCTATTTTTTCCTCTTCTCCTAATTTAATAGCTTCTAGGGTTTCTTGTAATTCTTCTAATATTTTATCTTTAGCAGCTTCTACATTGGCAAAATCAAAGCCGACCTTTGCTGCTTTAGACTGCAGTTTATCCGCCGTTAAAAGAGCGGGTAAATCTTTTGGTATTCCATCTAAAAGGTATTTTCTATCCTTCTTCTCCGCTCGCTTTAATTTTTCCCAATTCAAAAGCACTTCTCCCGCATCGCGCACGGAAACATCACCAAAGACATGTGGATGCCTATAAACCAATTTATTTGTAATGCCCTCTATTACTTCTTGCATAGAAAACAATTTACTTTCTTCTGCCATGCGAGCATGAAAAACTATCTGTAATAATAAATCGCCTAGTTCTTCACACAGTAAATTCGCATCTTCTTTATCTATCGCTTCTAATACTTCCTGACTTTAATAAAGCTGTTCATTTCAATTCGCTAAATTGAAACAGTTCTCAAAGAGAACCTCTCTTAGTTTCCCAAAAGCACAGACTATCTCTTTTCCCTCAGCTCTACCTGTGGGATGAAACCACTTCGGTACCCTCGCACCTACTTCCTTTTAGGGGAATAGTCGTTGAACCTTCTCCTTTTAGAGCTTGGCTGCTGATTGCCGGTTTACGGTATTTTAGGCTTACGCCATCTACCATCTGATTAATTTTTTCTGCTTTCGCTACCTTCACACCTAAATCTTTCGAGATTATGTTGTGGTTTAATCAGCTTTGCGGTGTTCCAGCATTTCGATTTCTTATTTTTCATACCGATTTCTCGATACGCTTACCAAATATCAATAAGTTTCTTCGATGAGATTATTTCTCAAAGAGCGATGTGTTTGCAGTATATCCCAAGGACATCCACCTGGAGAACGCAAAGTTTTGACAATTTCTACCAATGGATTAATGGAAAAAGTTTGCGTTTCCTGTTGATATGGTTTGACATATAAACTCGTCAAATAGTCTATCTTCTCAATTCTATCCAATTCATAAAGTGGCAAGCTTGTCACCTTTTCATCTGACATACCTAGATGATAGACAACACTCACTTCATAATCATCTGGCAAATAATCCATCAGAGTCAATTTAACTTCTGAAGCCATATGCTTGTCGTATAATTGCGTTATCACTGTGCCAAAAGAAAAATCCAATACTTTTTCCTGTAAGGCAAAGGCATCTGTAATTAAAAGACCTTGAATTGGGTCTACTTGAAGAGTTACATAGAGTAATTCCAAAAAACTCATCGCTGGAACTACTTCTACTTTAATATTCTCGCTAGCAGCCCGCTTTAATAACATAGGCACTGTTCTTTCGGCAACCATAGGACTGCCTGGAACTACATATACGACATCTTTAACGCTAGCCCTAACTAATAAATCAGTGACAATTCTTTCGTAGACATCGTCAAAAGATAAACCATTTTGATAAAAATCATCATAACTTCTGTGGTGTTCACATAGCTTCGCTAAATCTATGCGGTCTCAATAATAGACACCTTGTCGTTTCCGACAAGCACAGACTATCTCTTCTCCCTCAGCATCTCCTGTTAGGGCGAAATCACTTCGATACGCTTATACCTACTTCCCTCACGAGGAATAGTCGTTGAACCTGCTCCTCTTTGGAGCTTGGCTGCTGATTTTCGATTTTTTATATCCCGATTCACACCAGATATTATCCGATTAATTTTTTCTCCTTTCAGCACCTTCACACCTATTTCTTTTTCAAAATTATGTTTTAGTTTAATCGGCTTTACGACTTTTCAGCAATTCAATTTCTTAGTTGGGTATAATAACCTCTATTCAGCGGTTTCCCGTTGAACTTACCGATAATTGATAAAATTTATATTTTTCTTTTCCAAGGCTTCTACAGCTGGATGCATTTTGGTCCGCAAGCATATTTGTTCAGCATCGTTTAAAATATGCCAAGTATGCAGATTAATAAACTTTTCTCCAGCTGGCCCAAGACCAACCACTTGTATATTACCCATCACTTTTTCATCCTTTCCTTCTTCGATTTTTCCCATAAAAAGAGCAATGCATCATCTAAAACTGACAAGATATCTGTTCTCGCTGTAAGATGCAAGCGCAGAGCATTGCTAGCTGGCAACAAGGTCACCATCTTCTTCCACTTGCTCTTTAATAAGAACAATGCCGAGGCATCGACACGGTGTTCTGGCAATAAATTAATCTGCAAATCCAGCCCTTGTTCCACCACAGATTTTACACCTAAAGACCGCGCTTTATTTTTAATAGCTGCTATGCGGAGCAAATTATCTACATAAGGCGATAAAGGACCAAATCTATCTATCAATTCCGATTTTAATTCTGTCAATTGTGCCTCAGTCTTTATTGCCACAATGCGCTGATACACTTCTATTTTGTGCATGGCATCATTGATATATTCGCCGTCTATATAGGCATCTACCTGTAGCGTAAGAACTGGCTCTGGCACTTCTAATTTTTTCTTACCAGTTTGTAACTCGTTTATTGCCTCTTCCAATAAATGACAGTACATTTCAAAACCGACATTAGCAATATGTCCATGCTGTTGAGCTCCTAATAAATTTCCGGCCCCCCTAATTTCTAGGTCGCGCATCGCAATTTTAAATCCAGACCCCAATTCGGCAAAATCTTTAATCGCCTGTAAGCGTTTTTCTGCCATTTCGGTCAAAACCTTGTCCTTCTTGTAGACAAAATAAGCATAGGCAATTTTCTTAGAACGCCCCACCCGACCGCGCATTTGGTAGAGTTGAGACAAGCCAAACATATCAGCATCATAAATTATTATGGTATTGGCATTGGCGATATCCAAACCATTTTCCACAATACTAGTAGCTAAAAGGACATTGTATTTACCCTCATAAAATTCCACCATCGCCTTTTCTAACAAAGCCTCCGACATCTGACCATGCGCTATCTTGATATTAGCTTCTGGCAATAATGCCGACAATCGCAAGTACATTTTATCTATCGTTTCTACCCGATTGTAGATAAAGTAAACCTGCCCACCTCGCTTAATTTCACGCAAGATGGCATTACGCAAAATGGTGTCGTTATCTTCGACGACATATGTCTGAATGGGAAATCTATCCTTAGGTGGTGTCTCTATGATGCTCATATCACGCGTTCCTGCTAAAGACATGTGCAAAGTGCGTGGAATAGGGGTAGCACTCAAAGTCAAAACATCCAAATTCTCACTGATTTGCTTAATTTTTTCCTTTTGCTTGACACCAAAGCGCTGTTCTTCATCAACAATTAAAAGGCCCAAATTGGCAAATTTAACTTTTTTTTCATTTAAAATGGCATGTGTTCCAATCAGAATATCTATCTGTCCAGTGGCAACTTTTTCGATAATTGCACGCTGTTCCTTCAAGGAACGAAAACGGCAGATGACATCTAAGGTGGGGGCAAAATTTTCTAGACGGTGCTTAAAGGTCTGATAATGTTGCTCTGCCAAAACAGTGGTCGGTACTAAAACAGCTACCTGCTTGCCATCCATAGTAGCCTTAAAGGCGGCTCGGATGGCCACCTCAGTCTTGCCAAAACCGACATCACCGCAAAGCAGTCTATCCATAGCGACCGGTTTTTCCATATCGCTCTTGATGTCTTTAATGGCCATCAGTTGGTCGGCCGTTTCTTCGTACGGAAAAGCGTCTTCAAACTCTCGCTGCCATGGCGTATCTTCAGAAAAGGCATAGCCTTTATTCGCTTTTCGCTTAGCATAAAGATTAATTAATTCTTTGGCAATCTTTTCCACCGCCGCCTTAGCTTTAGCCTTGTTCTTATTCCAAGTGATACTATCCATCTTGCTCAGATGGGGAACTTCTCCCTCACTGCCGATATACTTTTGCAACAAGCTAACCTGGTCAACGGGAACAAATAGTTTATCATTGCCACTGTATTTGATGTGGAGATAATCGCGATGTACCCCATCTAAAACTATTGTTTCAATACCTAAATATTTGCCGATACCATAATTCACATGCACGACATAATCACCGACATTGATATCGGTAAAGTGCATGATACGATTTTTTTTATTTACCTTGGGAAGACGCAAATGACGTTTTTTGCGTCCCATAATATCCTTTTCCGTATAAATGACCAATTTTAAATCAGGCCATTCCATACCCTCAGAAAAATTATTCACCACGAGTTGAACACCAACACCCTGACTATTGTCAGCATTAGCCGGCAAATTAACAAAAATATGATTTTTTTGCAATATTTCTTTAACGTATTGCACCTTGCCA
The DNA here is from genome assembly GCA_020025135.1 of Pectinatus sp. Taxonomy (GTDB): domain Bacteria; phylum Bacillota; class Negativicutes; order Selenomonadales; family Selenomonadaceae; genus JAHHSQ01. Next base: position 27,290 of record JAHHSQ010000001.1, on the reverse strand, counting down.
GCATCATCCATACAAATGATTATTTCTTCGCCGAGGAGCAATTTTTCCTGTAATTCAGAGACAAATAAATTTATTTGCCGTTGAAAAGGAGTTACTTTTTTGACGAGCATATTTACCGCAACATCTGGTGTAATAGCTTTTTGTTTCTGCAAGATAGCCGAAAAAAACAGTAATTTATGCGAACAGAGCTTTTCGTACAACTCCACCCAATCGAAAAATTCTGTTGCTATCTCCTCATTTTCCTTGAGCACTACTTTAGCTTCCTCTTCTAGGTGAACTGGCTCATCTAATAGCACTATTCCATCTACTGATAAATAAGAAAGAAAGCTTTCCTTTTCGTCCTTCTCATTGAGCAACAACAATGGCATGACAAAGAACGTCGTCAATTTGGCCTCTGAGCGCTGTGATTCCACGCTAAAAGAACGCAGTGATTCCAAGGTATCATCAAAAAATTCCAAACGCACAGGACAATTCATATTTATAGGGAAAATATCAATGATACCTCCCCGTAGAGCAAATTGTCCCATATGTTCTACCTGTTCTGTGCGCTCATATCCCAAATTGACCAGTGATTTTAGAAGTTCATCGCGGTCTAACTTATCTCCACTTTCAAAGTAGAGACTATTTTCCTTGATAGATTGGGCCGAAATATCTCGCTGCATGGCTGAATTTATCTCAGTCAAAACAATAACTGGCTTATTTTGTGCCAATTTCCCTAATATTTCCATTCGTTTGGCAGTCAGCTCTAGGCTTTTAGCACTGGTGGAAAAAGCCACCATATCCACTGCTGGCAAAACCTGTACTTCTACCTCTTCCGGTAAAAGTGCCTGCAAATTGCTCTGCCACTCTAATAGGTTTTCTCTGTTTTTAACTATGATGACCATTGGTCGTGGATTATCCTGATAACAACAGGCCGCTAGTATATGTTTTTGAGAACCGTTCACCCCATAAGCATATAAATATTGCTTCTCTCTATCATTGTATCCACATATTAATTGTCGTACCTGTTTATCCTGTGCTATTTTCGTTAAAAACATTTTCCTACCTCAACTTATCAACAAGACACTGTCTCAATCATTTTTTTCGGTCTTTAACATTTCTTCCGCTGCTCCCATAATCGCCAACATGCCATGTTCAAAAGTCAAACCACCCTGCATGTAGACGCTATAAGGAGCTCTGATAGGGCCATCGGCGCTCAATTCAATAGAAGCTCCCTGAACAAATGTCCCCGCTGCCATTATTACCTGGTCGCTATAACCTGGCATATCCCAAGGTTCTGGAGTCACATAAGAATCTACTGGAGAATATTTTTGAATACCCCGACAAAAGGCACAGAGTTTTTCTCGACTTCCCAGTTCGATAGCCTGAATGATATCGCCACGCTTTTCTGCAGCTAATGGGGTGACATGGTATCCCATTTTTTTGAAAAAAGCCGCTCCAAATATGGCCGTTTTAACTGCCTGTAAAACCGTGTGTGGTGCCATAAAGAAGCCCTGAAATAGTAAGCGATTATTGGCCAAAGAAGCACCTAATTCTTTCCCCATGCCTGGAGCTGTTAAACGCACGGCTGCCTTGGCAACCAAATCTTTTCTTCCAGCGATATAACCGCCTGCTGGTGCAATGCCACCACCAGGGTTTTTGATGAGAGAACCAGCCATAATATCCGCGCCTACCTCTAGCGGTTCTCTTTCTTCAATAAATTCTCCATAACAATTATCGACAAAACAAATTACATCATTTTTAATCTTCTTCACAAAACGACATATTTCACCAATTTCTTCTATCGTCAAAGTTGGACGCATATTGTAACCACGTGAACGCTGAATAAGTACCATCCTCGTTTTAGCACTTATCTTTTGGCGCAAAGAATCCCAATCCACTTTTCCTTCGGCAGTAAGTGGACTTTCCTCATAAGTAACTCCATACTCACGCAAAGAACCTGTCGTTATTTCTGGATACCCGATAACAGTCTGCATGGTGTCATACGGCGTACCAACCGCCGATACCAATTCATCACCTCGCCTTAAAATGCCCAAGAGCACAGTTGCTAGTGTATGTGTCCCAGAGACGAACTGCGTTCTAACTAGAGCATCTTCCGCCTTAAAAACAGTCGCGTAAAGTTCCTCCAGTTTATCTCTACCTATGTCATCATAGGCATAACCAGTTGACGTATTAAAATGAATAGCCGCCAAGCGGACTTTCTGCATCGCTAAAAGCATTTTTAAAGTATTTTTTTCTGCTATTTTTTCTGGTACAGCAAAATAAGGTTGACATTCCTTTAAAACTTCTTGCTGTATCTTTTCAACCTCTGCACTAAACAAATTTTCGCCTTCTTCGTTGAAGCGAAGAATATTCTCCGCTCTTAATCTTATAAATCCATGTAGAAAAGCCCTTATCCATCAGGATAAGGGCTAAATATAGTCTTTAATTATTCTTGGTTCTGTACCTTTACATTGGTACGTAGGCAACGAGTACAAACGTTGATACGTTTTACATTGCCATCTACGATTGCGTGTACTTTTTGGATATTTGGTTTCCATTTACGCTTTGTCTTTATATGGGAATGGCTGATATTCATACCTGACATTTCGCCTTTTCCACAGATTTCACAAACATTTGCCATCTATAATTCGCCTCCTCAAATAACTTCTATTGACAAATTTAATTATATCGCTACTTAGCCATACTCGAATAATATATCACAATTAATTAAAAAAGGCAATCCTATTTTTTGCGTGGATATACACCAATTGTCAAGATATTTAACAATGGAACATATCGCTTCGAAAATTGTCTACAAAAAGCCCCCGTAAGCACTGCTATACTTGCTACACATACATACATTCCCAACGCCACTGGAGCCGATAAGACAACTTGATAGCGGTGCAAGAAATACCCAAATATCGACAAATAAATGGGGTGACAGAGGTACGAAAAATAGGAATGTTTTCCGCAAAAAGAAAACAATTTGCGCATGATTTGCGGACACTTCTGGCTATCAAAGAAAGCGAACAGAAAAATCGTCGCTCCTAAGGTATAAAATATTCCAGCAGGCGACAACTGATGTGCAGTATTAACTGCTCCTAGCAAAGAATATTTTTTTACCCACAAGCAATAATAATAATAACCCAAAAGAGAGCCTAAAGAAAGGATAAATACACTTGTAATGGCAAAAAAATGCTTCTGCATAAAGGTGCGAAATTCAGCAAATCGCACTGCCAAATAGCCACCCAATAGAAAAATGAAAAAATAATGTATCACCCAATAATTTAAGCGATATAACAATAAATCCTTCCACAAGCTACTTGGCATCGTATAAGGATTTAAAACAAAACTAGAATAATAATCTATCACTATTTGTAAAAGCAAAAAGGCAATCAAATAGTATTCATTGGCCGCTTGAATCATAAAAATCCAAATCGGCATCATAATGTAAAACCATACAATTTTTGTTCACATCGGCTCGCTATGCCCATGCAGTTTACACAACTTCTCCCGTTTTCACGGAAGTTCAGACTACATCTTCCTCTTTTTCCAAAGAGCTACCAACTTCGACCGACTTCGGCCTACTCCCCTTGGGGATAGTCGTTGAACCTACTCCTCTTCAGAGTTTGGCTGCTGATTGTCTATTTATAGCACTTAGGATTTAACCTTATGCCATCCAATTGTTTTTTTCCACTTTCGTTACCTTGGCGTTGATTTCTTTCTCAAAATTGCGCTTTAGTACAATTGGCTTTAAGAGTTTCCAGCAATTCAAGTAGTATTTTACCATACAGATTGCTCTATACGCTTACTATGCTGACAATACAAATTATCAAACTTAATAAGATGACCAAAAAATACAGCTGATAACAGGCCAAACCAAAGAACAATATCTTTAACAATTCTCCTGGATAAAAAAAACCGAGATTTTGGTACGATACACTGTAAATTATAAGCTCAATATCTATAGTTCACACAGAATCGCTACTTCCGCGTAGTTTGTCAACCTTAGACAAATTTCTTTCGCTTTCGCGAAAGGTCAGACTATTTCTTCATCTTTTACAAGAGCTGCCCACTTCGGCCGACTTCGGCCTACTCCTTTTTGGGATAGTCGTTGAACCTACTCCTTTTCAGAGTTTGGCTGCTGATTGTCTATTTATAACACTTAGGATTTAACCTTATGTCATCCAAATGCTTCTTTCTACTTTCGCCACTTTCCCGTCTATTTATCTTGCAAAATTCCGTTTTAGTGCATTTGGCTTTAAGATATTCCAGCAATTCAAGCAGTATTTTTTCATACAGATTGCTCTATACGTTTACCTAAATTTAATAAATGAAAGACCATACAATATACGGTATTAAAACCGTCTTAAAACGCTTTTTCCTGTGGCCGTTTTTGCCTTGTGTTCACATGAAGACGCTAATTTCATGCAGTTTTTTTAACTTCTTGCAGTTTCCTACAAGCACAGACTATCTCTTCTCCCTCAGCATCATCTGTTAGGGCGAAACCACTTCGACCAGCTTTGGTCTACTCCCTTTGGGGATAGTCGTTGAACCTGCTCCTCTTCAGAGCTTGGCTGCTGGTTGCCGATTCTCCCTTTCCATTTAGATTTTATTCTTTTGGTATCTGAATAATTTTTTCTGCTTTTGCCACTTTCACATCTATCTCTCTCAAGATTATGTTGTAGTTTATTCAGCTTTACGGTATTCCAGCAATTCAGTTTCTGTAATTAATGGGCTAGCATGTGCTGGTTTCCCAACACACTTACATTACAAGCGGACCTGCCGCTGTTCTATAAAACCCACATAGGAAAATGGTGCATTGATATCTAAATTCTGTTTTCTAAGTACAATGTACTGTTCACGCGATTTCGCTACCTTCGCGCAGTTTGCTTTTTTATGGCAAACATCTCAGGGTCTCCCCCGAGCACAGACTATCTCTTCTCCCTCGGCATCATCCGTTAGGGCAAAACCACTTCGGTGCACTTGCGCCTACTTCCCTCACGAGGAATAGTCGTTGAACCTGCTCCTCTTCAGAGCTTGGCTGCTGATTGCCGATTTTCCAATGCTTAGGATTTAACCTTGCATCATCCGACTAATTTTTTCTGCTTTCGCCACTTTCATATCTATTTCTCAAGATTATGTTGTAGTTTAATCGGTTTTACGGTATTCCAGCAATTCAATTTCTTTGTAGGGCTCTACGCCACGACCTACCAGTTTCCCGATAGACTTACTAATATCTTTATTTTCTAAGAACTATTAATAAAACAAGCCGAACGCAGAAATAAAAAAGAAAATAGGAACTGAAAATCGAGAAACAATTTCGAACAACGCGACCAGTTGAGCGTTGGCCAGATGATTGCCAACTATGTATTGGGCTCCTACATGAATACCAATAACTCCCAACATGGCAATGCCACGCATATCCTCAAGCGCGGATATGCGTGGTTTTCTCGCCTTTTCAGGCATTTTCTGCTAAGCCCTCTACCAATTTCTGCAAGAGTTTAACTTGTGGAACAATTGTAGCCAACTCTAATTTTTCCTGTGGACTGTGGATATCCAAGTTGTTTGGTCCAATAGAGATTGCATCTATATGTGGGTTTTTATTGATGAAATGGTTACATTCCAAGCCACCATGTGAAGATTCTACTTTCATATCTATACCAGTCAAATCCTTGAAAATGCTCTTAGCCATTTCCACTAATGGGCTTTGTGGATTACCATTCCAAGCTGGAGAAGTAGCGGAGATATTTAATTTAAATCCGAAGCCCTGTGCCAAAGAACCATAGCTGGTTTTAATAATGCTCAAACTAGCATTAGTAGCAGCTCTCGGCAAAACTGAAATAGAAACTTCCGCGCCATTAATTTCAATTTTACCAATATTAGCGGATAATTCCGGCAACACTGGTGAAAGTTGGGACATAGCGTAAACGCCACTATGCAAGGAATTGAGAAGCAACACCATATCGGTAGAAGCCTTCTGTGGCAATACCTTGGCACCAGCTGGCACTTCCTTAACTAATACTAACAAATCCTTTTCAATGCCATGATATGCTTCACGCAATTCACCAGTGATATTATCTATTAAAGTTTTAATTTCATCCTTATCTTTGCTGGAGCAATTAATATTAACTTGAGCATGTGGTGCAACCGCATTATCAGCAACACCACCTTCAATATTGCTAACTTCAAAGTAAATATCCTGTTCTTGGAGTCGACGCAAAATCAACGCCAAAATTTTAATGGCATTAGCACGATTTTCATTGATAACCATGCCAGAATGTCCGCCCAAAAGATTTTTTACTTCTATTTCTAAACCAACTTTTTCTGTAGCCTCTTCCCAAGAAAAGCCCTTACTGAAAAGCATTCTCATGCTACCAGCACTGCCAATTGTAACTACATCGTATTCTTCAGAATCGCAGTTGATGAGGTACTTGACATCTTTGATATACTTATTATCCAAGTTCTTAGCACCGGTCATGCCACGTTCTTCATCTGTCGTAAAGATGATACGCAAAGGTCCATGGACTAATTTATTTTCTAAAATATAGAGAACAATAGCGATGCCAATACCATCATCAGCACCCAAGCTAGTGCCATCAGCACGCAAAAACTTACCATCATTGATAAGTTTTATACTGTCTTTTACTGGGTCATAAGCACGACCTTTTTCTGCTACACACACCATATCCATATGGCCTTGCAACATTATAAGTGGCGCATCTTCATATCCTGCCACCGCTGCTTTATCGGCAATGACATTATTATGAGCATCTTGCACCACACTCAATCCCATCTTTCTGAGACGGTCTGCCAAGTAATCACTTACTTGCTGTTCGTGCTGTGATTGTCTAGGGATTTCGGCAAGTTTGGAAAATTCTGCCAAAACACCATCTAAAATCACCTTATCTTCCATAATAAAACCTCCTCTGCAAGCTCTAATGTCGTTCGTATTATTATAACACCTTATCAACATATAAGCTAGTAAATATCATACCTAGCATTCCATTATATGCTAGTTTTTCTCATCATAAAATATTTCAACATTTATATATCATTCTTTAATATTTTTCATACTATAATGAAAATTTATGATATAATGCTCATTATATATTTTTTAATTATTTTTCTATTTTTAAAAGGATATTTAAAATTTTTATGGAATATATATATTATAATTTATGTTATAATTGATTCCTCAAAATACGTCATTTACAACTCTTGCTTTCACAGAAAGGGGTGGGACGTCTAGTTCATTGACTTATATCTTCTATTGAGGACTTTATATGTTGAATAATAATAGTTACAAAACCTTTGTTGAACAAGTACGCGCGTCTGTTAATATCTACGACGTCATCTCCGCATATCTGCCTCTTACCAAACGTGGAAAAGATTATTGGGGATGTTGTCCTTTTCATCATGAAAAAACTCCCTCTTTTTCTGTAAATGCGGAAAAAGGATTTTTTTATTGTTTCGGTTGTCACCAAGGTGGCGATGCTTTTAAATTCATTTCCATGATAGAGAACATTGGGTACGGCGATGCCATAAAGCTGTTGGGAGAAAAGTTGGGTATTAAACCGCCCACCTTTAAACAGTCTGCAAACAGTATTAGGCAAGAAAAATTACATAAAGATTTACTCAACGTCATGCAATTAGCCCGCAATTTTTTCCATAATTGTCTGACCAAAACACCATACGGGACAGATTGCTTACAGTATCTAAAAGGTCGCAATATTACCGCTGAAATCGTCGAGCAATTCCAGCTAGGTTTTTCACCACCCCATTGGAACAAGTTACATCGCTCTTTCTCTAAACGTGGCATCAATACGGATTTATTACTCAAGGCAGGTTTAATTGTCGCCAAAAAAAATGCTCCTGGTTTTTATGACCGCTTTAGAGGACGTTTTATGATTCCTATCGCCGACGAGAACGGTAATATCGTCGCTTTTGGTGGACGAATCATGCAAAATGGCCAACAGCCCAAATATTTAAATTCGCCAGAAACAATGCTCTTCAATAAAAAAAGACTCTTGTTTGGCCTTAATATCGCCAAGCAAGCCATTCGCCACGATGATTTTGTCATTGTCGTAGAGGGATACATGGATGCCATCTCACTCTTCGCCCACGGGACAAAAAATGTCGTCGCCAGCTTAGGAACTGCATTTACCAAAGAACATTGCCAAAAAATTAAACGCTATACTAAAAATATTTATTTCTGTTATGATAGTGATTCTGCTGGTCAAAATGCTACTATCAGAGCTTTAAATATTGCCAAACAACAGCAATTAAATGCCAAAGTAATATTCATTCCAGATGGCAAAGACCCTGATGAATTCATCCGCAACCACACTCCACAGGAATTTCAAAAGTTAATTGAATCGGCCTTTTCCTTTATTGCTTTCTATCTATTTTACATCAAAAACAATTTTAAACTAAATACATTAGAAGGAAAATTAAAAGCAATTCAATTTATTCTCCCCGCGCTAGCTTCTGTGGATAATTTTGTCGAATTAAACGACTATCTGGCGCAGTTAGCGGCTTTATTACATGTCGATGAAGTAGGTATTAGGCAAGAATTGGCCCGCTACGATAAAAAAAACAACGCTTTTTTAGTTATCAAAAAACCCTTAAAATCATCTAATGATGCCGTTTTAAAGGCTGCTCGCTATCTCATCGCTTCTATCTGGTATAAACCAAATCTATTAACAATGATTTTAGGAGCACTAAAATCGGTAGAAGTCTTTATGGATGCTAGACACCGCGAAATCATTGCTTTTTTCCAAGACAATGAACACGTCGGTTGGCAAGAAGAACTAGCCATAACAAAACTATCGGAAAAGGCTTTCAATGAATTGTCCTGTTGTCTAATGACCAATTTAGAAGCACAAAAAGAAGGCTTAAAAGATTGCATTCGCGTTTTAAGACGTGAATATCTAAATAAATTATATCAACAACACAGCCAAAAAGCCATTTTGCTAGAAAAAAATGGCGACAATAACTTTGAAAATGAATTGCGTCAAATGCAATTAATCAAGCAAGAAATATCCACTCTATAGTCAGTATTCTGACTTTTGCGATAGAGAATTTTAATCATCATTTAAAAAATTCCATATTCTCCAAAAGATAGAATTTGTACATTTATCTCGAGAGAAATATCAACGCGCCCTGCTATTAAAAGTATTTTATCATTTTGGCAATTCATTAGCCAAACAATTTGCCGATAAAATAAGCAATACGCCATCTTTAAGATGTGTGCAGGGCCAAGTGGTCGATATACCAGCAAGATAAAAAAATACATGCCCCGTTTTAGGACTGCAAACCGTATCCGCTACTGGAATTGAGACTATAAAATCTGTAATTACTGGTTTGCATTTCGTACAAACCATTCTTTGAGAGGAGGCGTATAGTAATGGCAGATTCCAATAAGCCTGCGCTAAGTAAAAAACATACCGACTGCATCATCAACCTATTAAAAAAAGGAAAAAAGAAAGGGTCTCTTACCTATGACGAGGTCATGGATGCGATAAAAGACATCGATATTTCTACGGAGCAACTAGATAATCTCTACGAAGAATTTACCAAAAGTGGTATAAACCTCATCGATGAACAACATGCTAATAAAACTAAAAAAGCACCCGAACACAAACCGCACCTCGATTTGAGTATCCCCGAAGGCATAAATATCGACGACCCAGTTCGCATGTATTTAAAAGAAATTGGTCGCGTTCCTCTACTAACTGCCGAAGAAGAAATTGCCCTAGCTAAACGCATGGAGCAAGGCGATGTAGAGGCGCAAAAGAGATTAGCTGAAGCAAATTTGCGTCTAGTTGTCAGCATCGCCAAACGTTATGTCGGACGTGGAATGATGTTCTTAGACCTCATTCAAGAAGGAAATCTAGGCTTAATTAAGGCTGTTGAAAAATTTGATTACAATAAAGGTTATAAATTCAGTACTTATGCAACTTGGTGGATTCGTCAAGCCATCACGCGCGCTATTGCTGACCAAGCTCGCACCATCCGCATTCCAGTGCATATGGTAGAAACTATCAACAAGTTAATTCGTGTTTCTCGCCAACTTCTCCAATCCCTCGGTCGTGACCCTTCGCCAGATGAGATTGCCAAAGAAATGGGCATCACTGTGGAAAGAGTGCACGAGATATCGAAAATTGCCCAAGAACCAGTTTCCTTAGAAACCCCAATTGGCGAAGAAGAAGATTCTCATCTCGGTGATTTTATTGAGGACCATGAAGCACCAGCACCAATTGATGCGGCCTTCTTTGTCTTACTCAAGGAACAGCTCGAAGATGTCTTAAAAACCCTCACTCCGCGCGAAGAAAAAGTTTTGCGGTTGCGTTTTGGCTTAGATGACGGCAGAGCAAGAACATTAGAAGAAGTAGGGCAAAGTTTTGGCGTAACACGCGAACGCATTCGCCAGATTGAAGCTAAAGCATTACGTAAATTGCGCCACCCCAGTCGCAGTAAAAAACTAAAAGATTTTCTCGAATAATCATAGAAGAAAGGTAAACTGACATTATAGTTAGTTGTATTAAAAAGTGAATATTCTAGCTCGTCAACTCACCATAGATATGTATTCCTGCAAGCCGGATAAACTAGCCGATACAGAAGCACTGATGCATAATTTAAAAACTGCACTTGCTGACAACGACTACACCCCTTTAGACGGTGAACATCGTATCTTTCACAATAATCATATTGCGATTTTTTTGCCATTAGCAGAAGGCCATTTATCCGTTGATGTGTACGAAGAACTGCGCTATGCTGCCTTAGACTTATTCGTGTGTAAAGCTAACAATTTACCAGAAAAAGCTATTAAGGATTTAAGACGTACCCTCAAACCAGATACAGTAAAAATGACATATTTAAGGCGGGGCGATTTTGGCACTGTAACAGATATGAAACCACATATCAAGACCAAAATGACACAGTGGCGTCGTTTGCAAAATACTGGTGTTAAGGTTATGCATCTCCTTCCCAAGCCAAAATTTTTACGGAAATTCCGCCGCAATAAATAGGTTCTCATAAATAGAGGCTGTTTTATCATTAATGATAAAACAGCCTCTATTATTTTGGGAAAATACACCCCAACTATACCCTTCCCTATCATTTCTATATAAAACATTCATCCACTACGGCCGAATGTTTTTCCCTCTTTAGGCACTAATTTCAAAGGATATTTATCTGTGACCAAGCTAATATTCTGTAAAATGCCTAGCATAAACATATTTACAAGCAATGCTGTCCCCCCATAACTGATAAATGGTAATGGCACTCCGACTACCGGCAACAATCCTATGACCATTGCCAAATTGATTAAGGTTTGGCTAACTAACAAAGCAACTATGCCAAAACCGAGTAACCGACCATAAACATCCCTAGCTTTTATCGCCACGCGCCAAGCATAAAAGTAAAATATCATGTACAAGATAAAAATACAAACGACGCCAATCATACCCATTTCCTGTGAGAAAATTGCAAAAGCAAAATCGGTATGAGCCTCTGGTAAATAGGCATATTTAGCCACCCCTTTACCGATACCCATGCCCCAAAAACCGCCTGAACCGATGGCAATTATGGACTGTACCGTTTGATAACCATCTCCCTGCGCCCTAGCCCACGGGTCATACCAAATCATAATTCTGTCCCAGCGATATGGTTTCGCCCAAACAAGCAAAACCAGTGCTAATAGCGTTCCAATTAATAAAATCGTTATCGTCTTTTGGTCGATACCAGCCACAATATACATGATAATTGGAACACCAATAATAATCATACTAGTACCCAAATCCGGTTGTTCTAAAACCAGCAATGCTAAAACACCGACCGCAACAATGTTTTTATTAAAAAGTGAAATGTCCCGGTGCATCTTAGCGCAAGCACTGATATAACTACTCGTAAGAATAACTCCCACTATCTTTACCAACTCTGATGGTTGTAACTGAAACCAAATCAAATTTATCCAGCGCTTCGCTCCATTGATAGTAACGCCGTGTACTACTACCAACAAAAGGAGCAACAATGTCAAGAAATATATATATACAATCTTATCGCGCCAAATCTGATAATTAACCCTCTTGCCGACAAAAAAACCAATCGTACCAATCAATACGACGATAAAATGCCGAATGAGAAAGTAATACGGATTATGAAAATCTAAATCAGCGGTGACAAAGCTGGAGCTAAATATGTTCAAAGAGCCAATAGCACTGCAAAATATGTTCACACCAAGGCGTTAATTTAGTGTAGTTCTAATAAACTTCTCATGATTTCCCATGAGCACAGACTATATCTTCATCTTCTGTATCAGAAGAGCCACCCACTTCGGCCCACTCGGACCTACTCTAGATAGTCGTTGAACCTCCTTCTCTTAGAAGTTTGGCTGCTGATTGTCTATTTATAGTACTTAGGATTTAACCATCTACCATCTAATCGATTTTTTCTACTTTCGTTACTGTCAAACAATTTCTCTTTCAAAACCGTGCTTCAGTCCGATTAGCTTTAAGAGTTTCCAGCAATTCAGGTGGATTTTACCCTTTGATATATAAATTGCTCTATATACTTACTATTTTCGGCAATAATTTAATTGCTTTTATCAATAAAAACATACATTAGCACCAGCAAAGTCTCGCGGTCATTTTTCCAAAATTTCTTTTTATTATCTTCCCTCTTCGTCGCCATCATGACCGAAAAATAACCTCACAGCGATTTATCTTTTCTCCTAAACCACTAAACTTTCTTTCATATTCCGTCTGAATGTTTTCGGCATTGTATTCACTATTATGTAAATCGTTAGTAATAGCTCGCACATCACAATCTACTAAAGCAAACTGTGTCAGAGAGAAATCAAAGAGCGGTCTATTGTCCGTCTTCAAAAAAATTTCTCCTCCTTTTCCCAAAAGGTGCTGATATTTTTTCAAAAAATCGACATGAGTCAACCGACGTTTGGCATGGCGTTTTTTGGGCCAAGGGTCAGAAAAATTGAGATAGAAACGTTTCGCTTCTCTTGGCAGCAAAAGTGTTTCTAATTTATTAATATCAAAAACAATAAATTGCACATTTTTTAAATTTAATTCCGCCGCCTTCTTCACCGCATAAAAAATGACATCCTGTTGCAATTCTATCCCCAAAAAGTTGATTTCCGGGTGCAAAAGCGCATTCTGCGTTATAAAATCGCCCTTTCCAGTTCCCAATTCTACGTGTAATTCTTGCTTTTGTGGAAACCTTTCCTGCCAATGTCCTGCTAGCTCTTCCGGTTGAAATGTCCCTTTTGGAAAAACCAAATCGGCATATTCCTTAATCGCTGTTTCTATCCAAGGTTTTTTTCTTAATCTCAAAATATCACTTCTTTTCTTGCAATTTATTCTTAATTTCTACCAAATCATCAGAAATTTGCCAGTCTATCGGCGTTTGTCCCGTCTTTGCCAAAAATGCATTAATTTTCGAAAACGGTTTACTGCCAAAAAAACCACGATAGGCTGACAAAGGGCTAGGATGGGGTGCTTCTATAACTAAGTGACGGCTGGTATCAATCATCATTTTTTTCCTTCTCGCTGGTGTCCCCCACAAGACAAAAACTAGTGGTCTTTCCGAAGCATTGAGCACCTCAATAATGCGGTCAGTGAAAATTTCCCACCCTTTGCCACGATGGGAATTAGCTTGATGAGCTCGCACTGTTAAAACGGTGTTTAAAAGCAAAACTCCTTGTTTGGCCCATTCAATTAAACAACCATGTCGTGGAATAGTACAGCCTATATCGTCTCGTAATTCTTGAAATATATTGCGCAAGGATGGTGGTATCGCCACCCCTGGGCAAACAGAAAAACTAAGCCCATGAGCCTGATGTAATTCATGATAAGGGTCTTGCCCGATAATCACCACTTTACATTTCTCCAAGGGAGTATAATGCAGGGCGTTAAAGATATCATACATATCCGGATATATTTCGCGCTTGCGGTATTCCTGCTTCAAAAATTCTCGCAAATTCAAATAATATTCTTTTTGAAATTCGGCATTGAGATAATTTTGCCAATCATTTCTTAATATTTGCATATTCTCAACCACTCAGACATAAATTATCATATTCATATCGGCAGTGGCAACGCTCCTCTCTATTAATCTGCAACTTCTACTCAAAGTCCTCTTGCTCACTTCGAGGTAATCTCCTTACACAATATCAGATGAAAAAACTATTTTCCATCCTCACTACTGTACTTCATTTAATTTATTATAGAGCGATTAACGCCATTCGTCTATCGCTCCCCCAATACAACCCTAAAATATCATTATTACTCGTCGTATATTCTACTTGGTCGAAATTAATTTACTATTACTATCTGCCAATAGTAGCCTGATAATTTACTGCCGTACGTATCTCAAATGTACGTGGCCAAGGAAAATAGGCAAAGACTTTCATATCATGTACAAATATTTTCGTATTCCCCACTAAAAGAGGTTGTTTTGCTGCTCGGCTATAAGAAAAATTCTGCATTTCCCTCTGTAATTCTCGTTCGACTAAATCATTAGCCAAAATATAGTTATTATCAATATTTAAATCATGCACATTGCTTACGCCAACTTGACGCAGATATCCATTCACGGCATCTATTGTGCCTTTTAAATAAAAATAATCCTCTGCAATGTGATTGTACAAAATCTGTAAATTTTTTAAACGCAAAAAAATTTGTTCTTTTTGCTCCCTAGCATATTTTTCTTCTTCTGTCACTATTGCTCCCTGTGCTACAGCATTGCCAACAGAGTTGCTAACCGTATTCCAGCCATCATATGCTAATAACCTATTTATCGGCACATTTTCACGCACTAATATTGGGAAAACAGTTTCATCGGCCCAAAAATGTTTACTCAAATCTACTAACGCTACATTCTTGCCACTATTTATAAGAGCCTTTATCCTTTGACTACTTTTCTGCCTAGTTGAGAGCCATTTAGTATCGCCAATATGGACAAACAAAACAAAATCGGCCTTTTCTAAATCATCAACCTTATACCCATCCGCCAAAGCAATTTTTTCTGCCACTGTCCTCTCTACGGAAACGGCCATATAAGGCATTATCATCGTTGCAGCTGCTGGAGTATTATATTCCACAAAAATTCTGGGGTGGTATTTCCTACCATAGAGTGCATTTCCCATATTAAGCAAAAGAGAGGTGGCCACTTCATCTGCCCCATGGGTGATTATTACCTTGCTTGTATCGAGTTTATTTTGGGCGATAAATTGATATAAGCGTCTTTTTTCCAAATTGGGAATACCATAAGCTTCTCCATCGTCTTGCGCAATAACCAACTTGCTCACAACCCCAGCCTTCACCAAGGACATACTCTTTTTATTAAACTCTTCATTGACGGCATATAGCCTCTCGTACTGATTAAGAGCTTCTTTCGGTATCGAGGCGCGTAATTTTTCCATCTTTTTGACGTCAGTAATATTATACGCCAAACTTATTTTATCCACTAAGCGAGAGTATTCCATCAACTGCTTGACCGTTTTGCGCGTATTTATATTACTTGGAGGAGTCATCCTAGGCAGAATATTAAACAGATATATCGGTTTAGTGGGCATTTGCTGATGTATTTTAGTTAAAATCGCAAATAAATTATTCTCATTTTCTAAAGTTAACTTTTTTTCCCGGGAAGCCAACAATCCACCATATAATAACTGGTCTGAAGATATGATAAATCCATCGCTACATTTAGCATTTTCTAGCAACCATTGCCCTAGCAAGTGCGTTTTCCCTGCCTGAGTATAATAATCTAACAAATTCCGCGGTGGCAATATAACTTCACAATTTAGAAGTTTTCCCATTTCTACTACATATGTACTACATGGAGGACGACTGTCTAAGGGAATGAGAATTATTTTTTTCTTATAATGTTCTTGGGGAGAGATATTTTGGCCACGCGGTGGTAAAATACACAGATTTTGGATTAATACTGCCAAAATAATACATATCCCGACCAAAATAAAACTGCGCTTATACACAAGTTTGCTCCTCACTATAATCTATCTGGAAATTAATTATATCATACGAGCATAAAATTAAGATAAATATTCTCTAAATTCCCTAAATAGGGCCTCTAACAATTAATTTATTGCATATGTTGTTATATTTTGATAGAATTTGTAATAGCAGTCTTAGGCTATTTAGCTATCGTATACCATTTCTAAACTGGGTGAAAAAAATGGAAAACAAATTAATTCTAAAAATTGACAATGAGGATTATCCGGTTAAAGGTGATTTTGACCCCGATTATATGAAAGCTTTAGCAGAATATATCAATAACAAAATTACCCTATTAAAAAACAATCAATATCTACCGCATCAGCGTCTTGGCATGATTGTCGCCTTAAACATAGCTGATGACTATTTTAAACTAAAAAAAGACTATGACGAACTACTAAAATTATTAGAAGATAAATGAGTAAGCGGTATGCAGTTGCCTACCGTTTATTTTTATAGGAGGAATTATGGTTGAACTACTTGCTCCAGCTGGTACTTGGGAAGCCTTTGTCGCTGCCGTGGAAAATGGTGCTAATGCCGTTTACCTAGCTGGAAAAAACTTTGGTGCACGTGCTTATGCTGATAATTTCGATGAAGAAACACTTCCCAAAGCCGTGCATTATGCTCATCTCCATTCAGTCGCAATTCACGTAACGGTAAATACCGTTGTAGATGATAGTGAACTAGCTGATTTAAAAAAATACTTGCTTTATCTATATAATACCGAGGTCGATGCCATTATCGTGCAAGACCTCGGTGTCGCCGCTTTAGCCCATTCTCTAGTACCCAATTTAACTCTCCATGCTAGCACCCAGATGAGTGTCAATACACTAGAGGGCGTGCAAATGCTCGCCAAACTAGGTTTTAAACGCGTCGTTTTGGCTAGAGAAACGTCACTTGAGGACATTAAATATATTTGCCAAAATTCTCCCATCGAAATTGAAACCTTTATTCATGGAGCCATCTGTGTATGCTATTCTGGTGAATGTTTGATGAGTAGCCTCATCGGTGGGCGCAGTGGTAATCGTGGTCGTTGTGCCCAGCCCTGTCGCCTACCTTACGAATTAGTTAATGAAAAAGGAGAAAATCTCCTCGCAGGTACAGATGCTGGACATTATCTTCTCAGTCCCCGCGATTTAAAGACTATCGAACTCATTCCAGAACTAATCGAAGCCGGAGTAACTTCTTTCAAAATAGAAGGTCGCATGAAAAAACCAGAATATGTGGCCATTGTCGTACAAAATTATCGTAAAGCAATTGACGATTACTTAAAGCAGAAGCCTTTTCCACTCGAACAGGCTAATAAAGAACTCTCTCAAATTTTCAATCGCGATTTTACTACTGCTTATCTCAAGCGTCATCTCGGCAAAAACATGATTAGCGATAAACGGCCAAATAATCGTGGACTCTTAGTGGGTCGAGTTCTTAGCTATAATCCGCGCCAACAATTAGCCGAAATAAAACTCAGCGAAGCCCTGTCTATCGGCGATAAATTGGATTTTTGGGTCAAAGTCGGTGGACGCGTCAATACAGATATTACTAAAATATTCTATCATGAAAAACCAGTGAAAGAAGCTAGGGCTGGACAAACAGTTTATGTACCATTAGACCAAGCTGTTCACCCACATGACCGTGTTTTCAAAATTCTAGATGCCAAACTTTGGCAAAAAGCTCATGCCTTTCAGGAAACGACTGGAATTCCACTTTCCATGCATATAACTGCACAAGTTAACAAGCCGTTACAGTTACAATTGATTGATGAGCAAGGTAACCAAGTCACCGTAACTTCTGATTTTATTGTTCCTCTAGCTTTGAAAAGAGCTACTACAGAAGCCGATGTCCACAAACAGCTCAATCGCTTGGGAAATTCTGGTTATTTCCTAAAAAAACTAATTTGTTCCTTATCTGCTGATATAATGTTGCCAGCTAGCGTACTCAATAAACTGCGTCGCGATGGTATAGATAAATTAAATGACTTACGCCTGCAAAACTATCATCATGCACATATTGACCACACTGATAAATTTTATCAGTTGAGAAAACGGACTCTACCTTTACCTAAACGAGCAGAATTGGTAGTTTGTGTCGACACGTTGGAAAAGGCAAAAACAGCACTACAAAATGGTGCTCCGCACCTGCTATTACATTTAGCATCTTATCATCACAGAATGTTGACCTTAGCTGAGTGTCGTTCCATCGTAGAGTTAGCGCAAGCTAAACACGTTCCTCTTAGCTTAGCGCTACCGCGCATCCTCAATGTTAGACAGCAAACTTTTCTCTTTCAATTCTTGGAAAAACTACTAGTCTTCCCATTTCAAACTATCTATGCTCAAACTTTGGCTCAAATAAAGCTCTGTCGCCAATTTTCTCATCCTATTTGGGCAGACACTTCCTTAAATGTTTTCAATAATGCTGCCATAGATGCCTTACAAACCGAAAATATTTCTGGCATCGTCTTGTCGCCAGAGCTGAATTTAAATCAATTAAAAAATATCATCCGTCATACGGATTTGCCAATGGAGTGCCTTGTCTACGGCAATTTAGAATTGATGATTTCTGAGTATTGTAGTATCGGCAGTTTCCTTGGCGAATTAGACACTGGTAAGTGTAAAATGCCATGCGATAAAGGACATTACTTCTTTAAAGACCGCAAAGGGGAAAAATTTCCTCTCGTCACTGACCAATTCTGTCATATGTATGTACTAAATGGGCGGGAATTAAATATGCTCAACCATCTACCGCAACTACAACAAGCAGGTTTATCTCGTTTACGCTTAGATGCCAGATATATTAATGCCAAACGCTTACCGGAACTAATTACCGCCTACGAAAGTGTTTTAAAAGGTGGCAACAGCTACCTAAAAAATAATAAACAAATTATTGAAAAAATCATTGGCCCTAACTATACAAGAGGCCATTTTTTCAGAGGTGTTATCGATAAAGATACAGATAAAAACATATAAAACAAAGAGGGCAGTTTCATGGAAAAAACCAGTTTAAGAATTCTTCAATACCAAAATATAGTCCAACTTTTGTGTGCACAAACAAGTACGGTCTGTGGCAAGGAACTAGCTTCATCTTTATCTCCAAGCGATGATTTTGCTTACATTGAACAAAATTTAAGTGAAACCGCAGAGGCTTATGCTGTTTTAGAAGAAAAAACCCCTCCTTTTGGCGGTATTTACGATATCCGGCCCCTTCTCAAAAGGGTGCAAATTGGACACAGTTTAAAAGAGGAAGAATTATCACAATTACAACACACACTCTACGGTTTTCGCCAATTAAAACATTTTTTCCGTGACCTGCCAATGCCAGCCCCACTTTTAAAGACATATAGCAGTCAATTAGAAATTCTCGGTAATTTAGAAAATGCTATCAACAACATCATTGATGAGTATGGCGCTATCCGTAATACTGCCAGTGTAGAATTAAACCGACTTCGCCATGAAATTAAGCATTCTCAAATGCGCCTAAAAAGTGTTCTCGACAATATTTTACACAATAACGAAATGCAAAAATATTTTCAGGAAAATATCGTCACTATCCGCGCCGACCGCTATGTAATTCCCGTAAAACAAGAATATCGCCATGCTTTTCCAGGTATCATTCATGACCAATCTGCCAGTGGGTCTACTCTTTTTATAGAGCCTCTCGCCGTCACTGATTTAAATAACGATATTCGACAATGTCAATTAAGTGAAAAGCGAGAAATCGCGCGCATTTTACAAGTTATTTCCGCTAAAGTAGCGCGCGAAGCGGAAACACTAAAAGGCAATTATCAGCTAGCTGGCACTTTAGACTTTATTATCTCCCGTGCCAAATTAGCTAAAGCAATGCACGCTACTCGCCCAACGATGAATCAGCAAGGTAGCACTGACTTAAAAAAGGTGCGCCATCCCTTGATGGAAGAACAAACTACTGTCCCAGTAGATATCAAATTAGGTAAAGGCTATCGCACCTTACTGATTACAGGACCTAATACCGGCGGTAAAACTGTTACCCTTAAAACATTGGGTCTGGTTGTTTTAATGGCTCAATCAGGTCTTTTTATCCCCGCCAACGTTGATTCTGAGTTGGCCGTATACCGAAATATTTTTGCCGATATTGGCGATGAGCAAAGCATAGAACAAAGTTTAAGTACCTTCTCTGCGCATATGTGCCATATCATCAATATCATTGATGCTGCCCAAAAAGATGACCTCATCCTCCTCGATGAGCTGGGCTCTGGCACTGACCCTCAAGAAGGTGCAGCTTTGGCCATGGCCATTTTAGAGCAGCTCATTTCGGTAAATGCCTCTATTGTAGCCACTACCCATTATAATGAATTAAAGACATTTGCCTACACACACCCCAATATTGAAAATGCCTGCGTAGAATTTGACATAAAGACACTGCGACCTACTTATCGCCTTATTATCGGCATTCCAGGTGCTAGTAATGCTTTTACCATCAGCTCCCGCCTAGGATTAAGTGAAAAAATTATTTCTCGAGCCAAGGAATTAGTAACTGAAAATCAAAGTGATTTCTCAGAAATTTTGAACACGTTAGAAGCTGAAAAACTAGCTTATGAACAAAAAAATCGGCAATTAAGCGAAAAGGAATACCACCTACGCCTAGCTAAGCAAAAATTCCTCCACGAAGAACATAATTTTAAAAACAACAGACAAAAATCTCTCCAAAAAACAAGAGAGGATTGCGCCCACCTTTTACGTAACGCCAAACGCGAAGCAGAGTCTATTATCAAGACTCTCAAAGCGCAATTCAATGAAACAAATTCACACAAACGACAGCAAGCTATTGCCGAAGCTAGACAACTACTCGGCCAAGCTTACCAAAATTTACCTGCCGAATCTTCCATAGAAGTGCCTAATGGAGTACCAATAGATATGAAAAAACTCCATGTCGGCGACATCATTTTAGTCAAAAATTTACAACAAACTGGCAATGTAGTAGAAATTCATGACCGCGAAATTGTCGTACAATTAGGTAGCCTGAAAACAACAGTAAAACCCAAGGCGTGCCTCTTTATAAGCCCCGCAAAATCTGCCCCCAAAGAAGTTTCCCATTCCACTGTCCACTACGCTTCTGTGCAGAAGAATGTCACAATAAAGCGTGAATTAGACATCCGCGGTCTTCTCGTCAACGAGGCTGAAATTATCCTAGACAAATACCTAGATGATGCCATACTAGCCGGACTTAAACAGGTAATCGTCATTCACGGTAAAGGAACAGGGGCTCTACGCAAAGGTATCCAAGAATTCCTTGCTAACAATAAGCACGTAGAAAATTTCCAATTAGCTCCTAATAACGAGGGAGGTTCTGGGGCCACTGTCGTCACATTACGTGGCTAAATATCTATTCTTTATATTGAATTTACGCCCAATAAGTGCTTATTGCTTTTAAAGATATGAATACAATATAATAGATATAAATTGATAATTAACACACAAATACAATTTTAGCAACGCGAAAATCAATATCTCCAAATAGCATTAATCCTTTAAAGATAATCTTTATAACTATGAATAGATTGCATAGAAATGAACCATTTTCAACTTGGTTCTATGCAAATACAATTTTTGTTGTATAATGACATAGTGTTATAAATTTGTATAAAACTTAACTTAAAAAATATTGGAGGTTTTCATGAACACCGGTACACAGGCACCTCAGCAGCGACGTGGCCCTAAACCTAAGCATTCTTGGTCAAAAATTTTTCTAGTCGCTTCAGTTGTCTTTGTCGTCATGCTCGTCGGCGTCGGTTGTGGATTTCTGACCGCCACTATCAACACTAAGGATGACCTCTCGGCCATCCAACCAGCAGCATCTTCACAAATCTACGATATCAATGGCAAATTGATAAAGAATGTCCATGCCGTAGAAAATCGCGTGCCCGTCCCTTTATCAAAAATTCCGATAAATCTACAAAACGCCTTCATTGCCAATGAAGATACCCGCTTTTATGAACACTGTGGAATTGACCCAATTGGCATTTTACGTGCCTTATGGGCAGATATTACCCACCGCAGCATCTCTGAAGGTGGTAGCACTATTACTCAACAATTAGCTAAAAATGCTTATTTGACACAAGACAGAACATTTAAACGCAAAATACAAGAAGTATTTTTAGCTCTACAATTAGAACATCGTTATACCAAAAAAGAAATTTTACAGATGTATCTCAACCAAATCTATTTCGGGCAAGGTGCTTACGGTGTACAAGCTGCTGCCCAAACTTATTTCGGCAAAGATGTATCTGAACTAGATTTATCAGAATGTGCCATGCTAGCAGGTATTCCGCGCAGTCCAAATTATTATTCTCCGTTAAACAATTTAGAAGCAGCCAAAAAGAGAAAAACAGTCGTTTTAGAGCAAATGCTCAAACACAACTACATTACCCAAGACCAATTTATTCAAGCTAATAATGAACCTTTACATCTGCGCTCGCGCAAAGCACATGTAGATAATTCTACATCGTATTTTGTCAACTATGTTATTCAACTAATGATTGATAAATATGGTGCTGATAAAGTTTACCGCGAAGGTTTAAAAATTTATACTACACTAGATTTGAATAAACAGCACGACGCTGAACAAGCTATCAAAGCTTTACCTAACTTAAAAAGAAACAGCGCCGGCCTCGAACAACCCCAAGTTGCATTAGTCGCTATCAACCCACACAATGGCTATATAGAAGCAATGATTGGCGGAAGAGGTAATGACCAATTTAATCGTGCCATCATGGCCGTACGGCAACCTGGTTCTGCTTTTAAACCTTTTGTCTTTGCCACTACCTTTGAAAATAACATGACTCCTAGTACGACTGTTGAAGATAGTCCGCTGAAAATCGGTGATTGGCAACCACAAAATGATGACCGAACATTCCGCGGCTTAGTCAGCATTCGACAAATTGCCACTTATTCTATAAATGTACCAACTATAAAATTAGCTAACTCTCTCGGCATCCAAAATGTTTTATCTACTGCTCAGAGCTTAGGAATCAGTACCTTAGTCATGCAGGGAGATAGTAACGATTTAAACCTCGCCTCTGCACTCGGTGGTTTAACACGTGGTGTCACCCCGATAGATATGGCAGCCGCTTATGCCGCCTTCGATAACAATGGCGTGTATATTAAACCGATAGCTATAATAAGAGTACTTGACCGCAATGGTCAGGTCATTGACGAAGCTCAGCCACAAAAGGTACAGGCTATTTCTCCGCGTAGTGCTAATCTGGTAACTAACATTCTACAAGACGTCATCAAATACGGTACAGGTAGAAGAGCCAATATTGGCCGTCCTGCCGCTGGCAAGACTGGTACCACAGATGACTTTGAAAATGCCTGGTTTATCGGTTACACACCGAATTTGGTAACTGCCGTTTGGGTGGGGGGAGATGATAATATGCCAATGCCTGGTATATACGGTGGCACTGTCCCAGCTAAAATATGGCATAACTTCATGATAAAAGCACTCGCCAATACACCGGTCGCCAACTTCTCTGGTGTGGCCGTAAATAATAGCGGAAATACTGTCACAAATGTTACTAGCGTTTACGATAAAGATAACGCCACCAACCAAGATAAGGATAAATCCGCCAAGGCAGATAAAACGGATGTTAAAAACGGCGATAAAAAAAGCACCAAACCAGAAGATTCTAATTCTCCTAATTCTTCTTCCAGTAATACACATAAACATTCTCAACACGAACAACCGGCCGTACCTAATAGTCCTCCGGCAGTTCAACCAAAACCTGGTGAACAAAACGATAAGGGAATGTAATTGTATTTTATAAACTATAAACAAATTATTTAAGAGGTGTTGCATATGTCAGGACATTCTAAATGGGCCAACATAAAGAGAAAAAAAGGAGCTAACGATGCTATTCGTGGTAAAATTGCTACAAAAATCGGTCGCGAAATTACTGTTGCTGTCCGCTTAGGTGGTAGCGACCCTATCGGCAATATGCGTCTAAAATTAGCTCTTTCTAAAGCTAAAGCTAACAATATCCCTAAGGACAATATCCAAAGAGCTATTCAAAAAGGCTTAGGAGCAACTGAAGGTAGCTCTTATGAAGAATTGCGCTATGAAGGATATGGTCCTGGTGGTTGCGCCGTTATGATAGATATCATGACCGATAACCGGAATCGCACTGCTGCTGAAATTCGCCATATCTTTTCCAAACACGGTGGAAATCTCGGTGAAACAGGCTGTGTTAACTGGATGTTTAAACAAACAGCTTACTTTGTAGTAGACAAAGAAACCTATAATGATGGTGATAATTTGATGATGCTAGCTCTCGATGCTGGCGCCGATGATTTCAAGGAAGACGAAAGTTATTTCGAAATCATCGCTAGCCCCGACAAATTTGATGCTATCTCGGAAGTGCTCGAACAAAACAACATCCAAACAGAAGAAGCCGAAGTCACCATGTTGCCAGACACGATGATGAAGTTAGAAGGCAAAGATGCTACCACCATGCAAAACCTTTTAGATTGTTTGGAAGAACACGATGATGTTCAAAACGTCTACACGAATTTTGAAGTTGCTGAATAAAATAAATGGCACCCCTCGTCCTGTAAGGGGTGCCATTGTCTATCTAAAAGCTTGCAATCTTCCACTTTATTTAATTGAGTTCGATAACTTTTCTTGTTATCATGTAATTACATTAATTTTATATAAGCCTAATACCTAAAAATTATTCAAGTTAGGACGTGATTTTATCTTAGCCTTAGGAATCGACCCTGGCACAGCTATCTGCGGTTTTGGTCTAGTGGAATTACAAAGTTCTCACCTAAGAGCCATCCACTATGGTTCTATCCTGACTAGTTCGAAAGCTCGACCTGAAGACCGTTTATTGAAAATACATACTGAATTAACTGCCCTCATCAAAGAATATAAGCCAGATGTCATGGGCGT
Organism: Pectinatus sp.; assembly: GCA_020025135.1. GTDB lineage: Bacteria > Bacillota > Negativicutes > Selenomonadales > Selenomonadaceae > JAHHSQ01. Next base: position 2,355 of record JAHHSQ010000001.1, on the reverse strand, counting down.
AGAGCAACTATTTTTTAATCGCAATGTCACTACGGCTATTCCAGTGGGACAAGCACGTGGTGTTATCCTATTAACGGCCGCCCAAAATAATATTCCTCTAATAGAAAGAACCCCCTTACAAGTCAAACAAACTGTCGTCGGTTACGGAAAAGCTTCCAAAGAGCAAGTAATCTATATGGTCACCAAATTACTACATTTACCAGCACCACCCAAACCAGATGATACTGCCGATGCTCTAGCCATCGCCATTTGCGCCACGCATCTAACCAACAACAATTTTGGGGGAAGATGAGGCCATTTCTAGCCCTTGTTTTACCAAATTTAATTGCATAACTTAATTGATGTCTACATACTAGTTTCCCAATATACCTAATAATATAGCAAAAAGAACATCCCTGAATGAAGTCACAAATATTTTTTTCGCTCTTATTAAAAATAAACCAAAAAGGAGGGACTACTCGTCAAAATATCCATAATCGCAACATACGCGGCATAAATGATGTGTCAAATACTTAATAATATTAGCGTGAAAGAGATTGACCGATAATCCAGTTCTTCGACTATAAATTAAAATGTCATCTAATAGTTAAATATTACGCAAATTTTACCACGATAAAATAAGCACAGACACCTCAAATATCTGAGAAAAATTTAAACTATAAATATATTTATAGCTTACTATCAATAGAAAATGCCCTGCGAATACGCATCTAAAAATATGAAATGCCCCACGATGGTAAAAAGTAAAAATCATTATTGGTCAATAAGCGATTTATTTCTTTGGTCATTACACTCATCGCGGGTACTTATAAAGCAAAATGATAACAAAAATAAAATTTTTCTCTACGGATACTTTGACTATATTTTGAGTAGTAAAACTATCATGATTGCTTTTTTACAAGGTACTGTCGAAGCGCTCTTTCCCAACACCTGCTTTTTAAATGTCCATGGTGTCGGCTATCGCCTCACTATTACGGAAACATTGGCAGCACAGTTGACACTGGGACAAAATGTTACCATTTATACCTACTTAGATGTCCGCGAAGATGCCCTTGTCCTCTATGGCTTTGCCAATTCGGATGAAAACGATTTATTCTGCCAACTGCTCACCGTAAATGGAATTGGCCCGAAAGCTGCTCTAAAGCTTCTTTCTCATTTGCAATATGAGCCACTGATACAAGCCATCCAAAGTCAAAATATCAAAATACTCTCTTCCGTACCAGGAATTGGGAAAAAAATTGCGCAACGCATCGCTTTGGAGCTAAAAGACAAATTGCCAGATATTATTTGCCCTTCGCCGGATAAACCTGTTCAACCAATCACTAATAATTTAAATGACGCCAAAGAAGCATTATTATTTTACGGCTATTCACAAAATGAAATACAAGCTACTCTCGCTAAAATAACAGACACTTCTGATACTGCCCAAATCATAAAAACAGCCCTAAAAATGCTCTCTCCCCTCTAATATAAATAGAAAGCGGTGATTTTTTGTTACCTACAATAAGTAAAGCTCTCTTAAAAAAAACCCTTTCCCTTAAACAAAAGAAATTTCGTGAAATTTATCATACCTTTTTAGTAGAAGGTATTCGCACTCTGGAAATGGTCCCCACTTCACAAATCAAAAATTGTTTTTTTACTAAACCAGCTCTCCAAAACGAACGCTATTCGAATTTCGCACAAAAATTAACAGCAAATTCTATTCCTTGCTATTCCTTAGAAGATGAGCAGATAAAAAAATTAGCTGATACTGCTACACCAGCTGGCGTGATTGCTACTATCCAAAAACCGCCCATATCTTGGGAAAATTTTTGCCATTCCTTAGAGCAAACGAAACAGCCACCGAAACTTCTCATCTTAGATGCCATACAAGACCCTGGAAATGTAGGAACCATTATTCGTACTGCTGATGCCGCTGGTTTTTCTGGCATCATTGCCTTAACAGGGACAGCAGATATTTTTACCGAAAAAACAATTCGCGCGACCATGGGTTCGCTTTTTCACCTCCCTATTGTCGAGAAAGTAACTGTCAAGCAACTAACTTCCCTTAAGGAACAATACTCGCTTTGTTTCTACGCCGGCGTATTATCTAAGCAGAGTATTTCTCTCTATCAAAGTAAATTTAATCTACCTCTGGGAATCATTCTCGGCAATGAAGGAAATGGTATTTCTCCAGCTGTCCTCTCTTTAGCTGATACCCACCTTGAAATACCAATGTATGGCCAAGCAGAATCGTTAAATGTAGCCTCTGCCGCTGCTATTATCATCTATGAAGCTGTCCGCCAAACCACTTCTTCCGCTCCTAATAAACACTAAATAACTCTTGCTACTGACATTCAGCAAAATCTCTCCACA